>NZ_JAAGPL010000068.1:0-41876 GCF_017104785.1 Burkholderia sp. Ac-20353
GTCGGCGGCCTGGCCGGGCCGGTACAGCGCCGAGCCGAGCCCGAAGCCGCTCGCGCCGGCCGCAACGAACGGCTGCATGTTGTCGGGTGTCACGCCACCGACCGGAACCAGCGGCACCGCGCGATCGATCACTGCGCGCCACGCGCTCACGACCGTCACACCCAGCTGCTCGGCCGGGAACATCTTCAGCACGTCCGCGCCGTTCGCAAGCGCGGCGAATGCTTCGGTCGGCGTTGCGACGCCCGGCGCGCTCGCGACGCCCAGCTCGCGCGCGCGCCGGATCACCGCGCCGTCGCTGTGCGGCATCACGATCAACGCGCCGCCCGCATCCTGCACGCGGTCGACGTATTCGGGCCGCAGCACGGTGCCGGCGCCGACGATCGCGTCGTCGGGCAGCGCGCGGCGCAGTGCGGCAATGCTGTCGAACGGGTCCGGCGAATTGAGCGGCACCTCGACGATGCGAAAGCCGGCTTCGTAGAGCGCGTGGCCGTGCGCGGCCGCTTCGGCGGGCGTAATGCCGCGCAGGATCGCGATCAGCGGGCACGCATCGAACGCGCGCATCAGCGCGGGATGCGGCGTGTACGGCGCGGGCAGCGTGAGTTCGGACGACATGTAGGACTTTCCTCCGCAAACGGTCAGGTTCATTGATCGGCGCAAACCGGCGCGTTGTCCGCGCGGACGAGCCCCGCGCGCGACGCGACCTGCCACAGGCCGCGCTCGGTCGCATGCGCGGCAACCCGCACCTGCGCGCAGCCGAATGCGTGCAGCGCGTCGACGTAGCGGGCGCACAGGCCGTCGTCGCCGATCAGCAGCAGCGGCTCGTGCGCGAGCGTCGTGCCGCGCTCGGCGAGCATCGCGTCGAGCGCGCCCAGCTCATGGCCGATCAGCAGGCCGGACAGGTAATCGCCCTGTGCGTCGGGCGCGAGGCGCCCGGTCAGGCCGAGCGTGCGCGTGCTGAAGATCGTCGCCAGCACGCCCGCGCGCTGCGCGCCGCGCGCGACCGCCACGCCGCGCAGGAACGCGTCGCGATTCGGCGCTTCGGGCGCACGCATCGTGCGGCCGAGAATCGTGTGATCGCGCAGCACCGCGAACAGCTCGCCCGTCATGAAGGTCTGGAAGCGTTCGATCAGACCGTCCTTCACCCACGCCCATTTCGCGTGCGTGCCCGGCAAGCCGATCAGTACCCCTGAACGATCGATATCAAATTTAGCCGCGTCGGCGAGTGCGCCGCATATCTGCGTTTCTTCGCCGCGCATCACGTCGGGCATCTCGCCCGTCGCGATCACGCCCGGCACGATCGACACGGTCGTGCCGCGCGCGGTGTCGACCGTGACGATGCCTGCGACGAGCGCATCGGCACCCGCGGGCAATGCGACGTACGGCGCGTCGCGCCAGCCCTGCGCGCTGCCGACCATGCCGGCGGCCAGCACCGGCACGCCGGGCGCACGATCGAGCCAGTCGCCGCACACGTCCTCGAACACGGCATCGAACGCGCGCGCGCCGCCGGCCGGCACGTGCATCACGCCCGCCGCGCGACTCTTCGTCGCGAGCAACGCGCCGTGCACGTCGTACAGATACGCGCGCAGCGATGTCGTCCCCCAGTCGAGCGCGATCAGCGACGGGGTGGCGGTGAGGGTTTCCGGAGCGGTCCGGGTCGGATTCGTCATCGTTTGATCCTGCGTGTACCTTGCGGCGGGCTCCAGCCCAGTTCCGCGGAAATCGCTCGCGCTTCGCGCTGCACGAGCGGAATCAGTTCGTCCATCCGGTCGTGCGGCATATACGGAATCGTGCTCGCGACCGACACCGCCGCGACGATCGCGCCGGACGCATCGCGAATCGGCGCGGCGACGCAGCGGATCGACGCTTCGTTCTCCTCGAGATCGAACGTGTAGCCGCCGGCTGCGTAATGCGCCATGCGCTGCAGGAACGCACTTGCATCCGGCCGGCGATCGGGCTTGAAGGTCACGCCGGAGAGCGCGCGCCGCGCGGCATCGAACAGCGCGTGCCATGTGTCGGGATCGAGGTCGAGCATCATCGCCTTGCCGATGCCGGTCGACGCGAGCGGCATCCGGTGGCCGACCCGCGAGCGCATCTCGAGCCCGCGGGTGCCGGGAATCTTGTCGATGTAGAGCACGTCGTCGCCGTCGCGCACGCCGAGGTGGATCGTGTCGAGCGTCGCTTCGGCGAGCGCTTCGAGATGCGGCCGCGCGACCGCGGTCAGCGGCATCTGCTCGAGCGCGATCGTGCCGAGCTCGATCAGCTTCGGGCCGAGCAGGTAGCCGCCCTGCACCTGGCGCAGGTAGCGCGCCTGCACGAGGCTGCTGACGAGACGGTGCGTGGTGCTGCGCGTCGTACCGAGCGCGGCGCCGATCGAGCGCATGTCGCGCGCGCCGTTCGCGATCGCTTCGAGGATCGCGAGGCCGCGCAGCAGCGTCTGCGTGCCAGCCTGCTGCGCGGCGAGATCGAGCGGCGTGCTGGTCGCGCCGATGCTGTCGGTGAGCGCGGGCGCGTCGTCCACTACCGGACGGCGGCCGTCGAGGGCAAGGGATGCAGGCATCTTGGTCATGGGCGAACGGTCTTCAACGGAATCGCGGATACCGCTCGCGCACGGGCCGGACCGTGGTCCGGCGCCGCGCAACGGCGGTGGTCGATGCACCGAGGAAAGCGCCCGGCGAACGTCATGGAAAGTGTCTCCGTGTGCGTCGGGCGCCGCGCGATGCGTGGGTCCGAAGCGTTTCGATGTGCTTCGGATTGTAGGAGCGCACGCATTCTTCTCCAATATTTGAATGCGTTGCCCAGATAATGAGATTGAATCGATCGATGCAGTGGGCCGCTGAAAAAACGGGCGCGCAGTGGTGAACTGCGCGCCCGTCGTGACGGCGTCGGGGCGCCCGCGATCCGCTGCGGGCCCGTCCCCGTTTTCCGGTGCGTGGCGTGGGTACTGCGGGGTCGTTACTGCCGGGTCGTTACTGCTGGCTCGCGCCCTGCTGTTGCATGTAGCGCTGCACGTCGCTGAACGACACGCGCCCGCTGCCGGTCGAGTCGATCTGCTTGAAGTGGTTCGCGACGTAGCCGAGCCCCGCCGCGCGCGCCTGCGCTTCGCTCACCGTGCCGGTGTTCTGCGTGTCGGCCGCGCGGAACTGCCGCGCGAGCTTGGCCACCACCTGCGCGTGCAGCGCGGCGCCGGTCGTCTGCGTGCCCGCGGTCGGCTTGCGCGCGGCGGGCGGCACGTACGGATCGCCGAGCTGCGCCTGGCGGGAACGCACGGGCGCCGCGTCGCTCGCCTGTGCAAATGCGGACAAGGACGTCACGAGGCTCCCGCACGCGAGCGCCACGGCAACGACGAAAAATCGCTTCTTCATGTCAGGCTCCAGTCTGGAATGAGGTCGTCGACGGCCGGCGGCCGGCATCCGGCGGGCAGCGCCATCGGGCGCGCACCGCCGGACCCGCCGCCGGGTACGCATCGCATCAATGCGCGGCCGCGTTGTAGAAGTTCACCAGGTCGGCTTTCTCCTGCGGGCGCGACGTATCGTCGAGATAGACCATGTGTCCACCCTGATAGTCCTTGATCGTCAGGTTCCGCTGCGACCCGAGCCGCGCGAGATCGAGCTCCGTCTGGTAGAACGGCGTCGCGATGTCGTGATACCCGTTCAGCGACAGCACCTTCAGCGCCGGATTCAGCGTCAGCGCCGCGGCGAGATCGGGAATCGTGTCGGGCATCGCGAGCCCGTCGTGACTCCAGTCCCACGTCTGGATCGCATTGCTGCTTACAGAATAGGCCGATTGCGCCGAGTACTTCAGCTCGCCCGGCAGATAGCGGCCGATCGTGTCGGTGAACGGCTTCGTGATGAACGAGCTCGACGGATCGCCGTCCGCCGCGAGCGGGCTCGACAGCGGCACGTTCACGCGCGCGTCGTAGCGGCCGATCAGCGTGCCCGGAATCAGCGACAGCTGGTAGCTGTTGTCGAAGAAGGTCGGAACTACGTTGAAATCGGCGTTCCACAGCGACGCCTTCACGCCCGTCGCGTTCGCCATCGTCGTGACGAGGCCGCTCGGCGGCGGCGTATGGCTCGCGAGATACGCGTTCACCGCCGGCACGTACGAGCCGGCCGTCAGCATGCGCATCTGGTCCGCATACGACGGCAGGTTCGACGGGTTCGGATTGTCGAGCTGGTAGTACGCGCCGACCGTGCCGTAGCTCGGCACGAAACCCGCGCAACTCACCGGGCTCGAACCGTTGTTCGAGTTGCCGATGTTGTTGCTCGCCATGTCGCAGTTGGTGTTGTAGTCGAGAATCGACGACTGCAGCACGATGCCCGCGAGATTCACGCCGGCGGTCTCGAGCAGGTTCGCGAGTACGTCCGTGCGCGGCGTGCCGTACGATTCGCCGAACAGGTACTTCGGCGAGTCGTTGCGCTGGTTCACCGCCAGGTAGCGCATCACGAAGTCGCGGAACGCGCCCGCGTCCTCGTCGACGCCCCAGAAGCTCTGGTTCATGTTCGGCGCGATCGCTTCGGAAAAGCCGGTGCCGATCGCATCGACGAACACGAGATCGGTCGTGTCGAGCAGGCTCTCCGCGTTGTCGACGAACGGGAATGACGACGTGTTCGCGTTCGGGTCGCCCGTCTGGACGCGCCGCGGGCCGAACGAACCGAGATGCAGCCACACCGACGCGGAACCGGGGCCGCCGTTGTACAGGAACGTGACCGGGCGCTTCGCGGACGGCTGGTTGTCGGCCGTATAAGCGACGTAGAAGAACGTCGCTTCCAGCGCACCCGTCTGCGGATTGCGTGCGCTCAGGTGGCCGGTCGTCGCGGTGTAGCGGACCGTCTTGCCGTTCAGCGTGATCTGATGATGCGTGACGGCCGCGCGCTCAAGCGCAGCGGACGCATCGATCGACGCGGTCGGACTCGACGAATAACTGTTGGGATCGTTGTACGGCTTGTCCGCCTGGGCGGCGGGATCGGCTGAGCTGTCGGCGCTTGCGGAACCGGAGGGCGACGTCACGTCGTCTCCGTTGCACGCCGCCAGAATCAGCGAAGAGAGAACCACACCAAATAACAGCTTCGCTTTGCTCGCTGGCATCGTTGTTTTCCTTCTCTCGAATGTCGTTTGCTGTGTCGAGCGACCGGATAAGCCGCCCCCCGCCTCGAATGCGCGGCCGATAAGCCGAGGCGCTGGCCAATATACGCGAGCTGACCCTCTTTGAAAAATTTGGAAATATTTGAATGGCGGACGATGCAGCGCACACCTTTCGGAATCGATTCGCGTTCCGAAACATTGCATTTCAACCGTCTTTCAAATTGATATCTGTTTAGCGGCTGCCGCTAAACCCGCACGGAATCCGGGACATATCTGCAAACAGACGCGCAGCACACGCCGGCATTGGTCAGGAATCTGAAATAGAGGAATTCATCTAGACAACGCGCAAACGTTTTACAAGCGCGCACCTTCGTCGCAGCGCAACAAAGACGTTGTAACGACGGAACGGACAGGCGGGCGGAACCCGCGCTCACTGCGTCTGCGGCAACGCGGCTGCGCCCATGCGCCGCGCGATCACGGCCGCACGCTGCGCCTGGTAAGCGGTGCCGCGATGCGTATCGAAATAGCGCGGCTTCGGCAGCATCACCGCGAGCCGCGCGGACTGCCACGCGCCCAGCCGGCTCGCGGGAATCCGGTAGTAATAGCGCGCGGCGGCCTCGGCGCCATACACGCCGCGCCCCCATTCGACGGAATTCAGGTAGATCTCGAAGATCCGCTCCTTGTCGAGCAGCGCCTCGAGCATCCACGTGATGATCAGCTCCTGCCCCTTGCGGATGTAGCTCTTCTCGCGCGACAGGAACAGGTTGCGCGCGAGCTGCTGCGTGATCGTCGAGCCGCCGGCGACGATGTGGCCGCGCGCCTTGTTCCGCTCCCACGCCTGCAGGATCGCGTCGACGTCGTAGCCGTTATTGGTCGCGAAGGTCGCATCCTCCGACGCGATGATCGCGCGCTTCAGGTTGCGCGAGATCTGGTCGTACGGCACCCATTGATGCTGGATCGACGCGGGCGGCTTGTCGCGCGACAGCCACCACGCGTCGGTACGCATGAACGCGGTCGAGCCCGGATTCAGGACCGACCAGATCGCGATCTGCGCGAAGTAGAACAGCTGGGTCGCGAGCCACGCGCCGGCGAACACCGAGCCCGCATAGACGAGCCAGCGGGCCGGGCCGACCGACCGCGCGCGCTGCACACTGCTCACCGCCACCACCGCCGGCGTGCCCCCGCTCAGTGCGCGGCGAGCGCCTGGCGCAGCGCGGCAAGCACCGGCGCGCCGTCCGGCCGCACACCGCGCCAGATGAAGAACGATTCGGCCGCCTGCTCGACGAGCATCCCGAGCCCGTCCGCCACGCGCGCGCCGTGCGACGCCGCGTGCTGCATGAACACGGTCGGCTGCGCGCCGTACATCATGTCGTACGCGAGCGTGCCCGCGCCGAACGCGGCCGGGTCGCATTCCGGCAACGCGGCGTCGAGACTGCCCGCGGTCGCGTTGACGATCACGTCGTACGGTTCGGCCCGCATCGTGTCACGGCCGCCCCCCGCGAGCGTGCAGCCCGCGTCGTGCGCCGCCTGCATGAACTGGCCGACAAGCGTTTCCGCCTTGCTCGCGGTGCGGTTCACGATCGTGATCGACAGCGGCGCGCGATCGAGCAGCGGCAGCACGACGCCGCGCGCGGCGCCGCCCGCGCCGAGCAGCAGGATGCGCGCGCCGGCGAGCGACACGCCGAGATTCGTCTCGATGTCGCGCACGAGGCCAACGCCATCGGTGTTGTCGCCATGAATGCGGCCATCGGCATCGAAGCGCAGCGTGTTCACCGCACCGGCGGCTGACGCGCGCGGCGACAGCGTGTCGGCGAGCGCGTGCGCGTCCAGCTTGAACGGCACCGTCACGTTCGCGCCGCGCCCGCCTTCGGCGATGAACGCGCGCACGGCGGGCTCGAAGCCGTCGACGGGCGCGAGCCGGTGCTCGTACGCGACCAGCTCGCCCGTCTGCGCGGCGAACTGCGCGTGGATGAACGGCGACTTGCTGTGTGCCACCGGATTACCGAACACGACGTAGCGGTCCTGCCCGCCCGTCGACGCGGCCGAATTCATGATGCGCGCTCCTCCTCGTCGTTGTTGTTTTCGGCGGCAGCGGCGGCGCCATCGCCGGCGTCGTCACCGGCCGCCGCGCCGGCGTCTGCCTCGGCGAGCGCTTCGGCCTCGGCTTCCGCCGATGCGTCTTCCGCGTCGAGCAGCACGTCGTCGCCGCTCTCTTCGTTCTCGCCTTCCTCTTCGTCGGCCGCCTCGCCACCCGTCACTGTCGGCGCGTCAAGCACGTTGAGGAGGCGCACCGATGCCTCGATCGTCAGCTCGTCGATCGACATCACGTCGAGCAGCACGCGCGTGCCGCGCGCGTGGACGCCGAGCGCCGGCACATGCAGCAGCAGCGGCACGTCCTCGAGACGCACGAGGTCGCCCTTCACGACGGTCGCGACGACCTGCCGCTTGCCTTCCTGGACGAGCCAGCGCAGACACCAGAAATACTCCATCCGGCGCTGGTAGTCGGCGTAGGCCGAATACGTATCGTCGAAGCCCTGCACGACCGCGTACAGATCGGCATCCTTCGGCTTGAACGGCGCCGCGAGCTTCGCGGTGACGCCATGCTGCACGCACGCGAGCAGCTGCCACTGGTTGACGAGGTCGACATAGCGGCGCAGCGGCGACGTGCTCCACGCGTACTGCGGCACGCCGAGGCCTTCGTGCGGCGCGGCCGTCGTCTGCATCCGCGTGCGCTTCGGGCCCGGCGCACCGAAGCCGCGCTGCGAGCGATAGATGCCGGGCACCGTGTGATCGTGCAGGAACGCGCCCCACGTCGAGTTCGCGAGAATCGCGAGCTCCGACACGATCAGGTCGAGCGGCGAGCCGCGGCGGCGCGGCGTGATCGTCACGCGTTCGCCGTCGACGTAGAAGTTGTAGTCGGTGTTGCGCTGCACTTCCCGCTTGAGCCCGTAGCCGGCGCGCGCCTGCTGGCGCTTCTCGAACAGCGCCTGCGCGAGCGGCCACAGCACCGCGATGTCGTCCTTGTGCGGATAGTCGCCGCTACCGTCGGCGAGCGTCTGTTCGGTGACGAGCTCGTCGAGCGTGTTGTGGCGCAGGTTGTTCTTCACGAACACGAGTTCCGCACGCGTCTCGTTCGCGACGATCTCCTGCGTGTCGCGGTTCACGATGATGTATAGCGACAGCGCCGGGCGGTAGTCGCCCTCCTTCAGCGTGAACACGTCGACGACGTCATCCGGCAGCATCGTGATCTTGTCGCCGGGCATGTAGACGGTCGACAGGCGCGTGCGCGCGATCGCATCGACCGCGTCGCCGCGCGCGATGCCGAGTGCCGGCGCCGCGATGTGCACGCCGATCCGCACGCGGCCGTCGGCCAGATGCTCGACCGAGAACGCGTCGTCGATTTCGGTCGTCGTGATGTCGTCGATCGAGAATGCATTGACGTCCGCGCGCGGCAGGTCGTCCGGCATGCTGCCGACCGCCACCGGCGGGAAACCCGTGCCGTGCGGGAAGAATTCGGCGAGGAAGCGCGCCTCGTGCAGCGCCCGCGCGGACGCGATGCCACCGCAGTCGAGCATCAGCCGCGCCGGCGACACGCCGCGCGCGCCGGCCGCCGCCTCGAGCGCCTTGTACTCGATCGCATTCTTGTCCGGACGGGTCAGCAGCGCGAGCACCTTGCCGTCGAACGCCTCCGGCAGCTTGCCGGCCTTCAGTTCCTCTTCGTACTGCGCCTGGACGAGCGCCTGCTGGCGCTTGCGCTCGAGCGACGCGAGCGCCATCTTCAGTTGCTCTTCCGGCGCGCGCTGGTATTGGCCGCGCCCCTTGCGGCGGAAGTAGACGGGCGAGCCATGCAGGCGCAGCACGAGCGCCGCGCGCTCGACCGGGCCGTACGATGCGCCGAAATACTCGTCGGCGAGCGTCGCGTAGGCGAATTCCTCGGCCGGCGCGCATTCCCACAGGAAATCCAGGTCGATCTGCTGCGCGGCCTCGTCGGCCTGCTGCATCAGCTCGCCCGCGGCCGGCTTCTCGAATTCGATCAGCACGTCCTTCGCGCGCACTTTCGCGCGCCGCCCGCCGGGCAACTCGACCTGAAACGCGTCGCCCTGGCGCGACAGCACGCTGCCCGCCTTGAAACTGCCCGATTCCTCGAAGAAAACGTTCACTCAGTACTCTCGTTCAGACTGCCGGGCGCCGCCGTCGATAGCCGGCGCCGCATGATGATGGGGGTTCGATGACCTGGTGCCGGCTTAAGTCGCGTTGCCGTCGCAAAATGCGAGAACGTCGTCGACATAGTCGGCAAATTCGCTGATTCCGTGATCGCTGCCGTCGATCACGCGGGTTTTCGCGCCCGGATAATGGGCGAGCATCTCGCGATAGTCGAGCACTTCGTCGCCCGTCGCCGCGAACAGATAGTAGCGCTCGGGACGCGAGATTGCCGGCACGCGCAGCGCGTCCAGTTCATCCAGATGATGCCGCTCGACGACGATCGTGCCGCCGCCATGCCACAGCGGCTGCTCGCCGAGATACTGCTCGAGGTCGCGCTGCGGCTCGGTGGCCGGATTCAGCACCACCGCCTTCCAGCCGTGCCGCTCGGCGAGCCACGTCGCGTAGTAGCCGCCGAGCGAGCTACCGATCACCGTCACGTCGCGCGCACCGGCGACCTCGGCCTGAGCGGCCGAGATCGCTGCGAGCGGCGACATCGACAGCGACGGACAGCGCCATTCGCCGGCGCGGCCCAATTCCGCCATGCGCGCGGCGAGCAGCTGCGACTTCATCGACTGCGGCGACGAGCGGAAGCCGTGCAGATAGAGGATCACGCGCGGCTCCCGCTGGCGTCGAGCGCACCGAGTGCATCAAGCAACTTCTGGTGGACGCCGCCGAAGCCGCCGTTGCTCATCACGAGCACATGGTCGCCTGGACGCGCGGCCGCCGAGACCGCCTTCACCAGCAGATGCAGATCGTCGAACGCGTGCGCTTTGGCGCCGAGCGGCGCAAGCGCTTCGCCGAGGTTCCAGCCGAGCGCGTCGCGGCCGGCCGGCGCACCGTAGCCGAACACGAGGTCGGCATCGGTGAGGCTCGCCGGCAGTTGCGACTTCATCACGCCGAGCTTCATCGTGTTCGAACGCGGCTCGAGCACGGCGAGGATCCGGGTGTTTTGCCGGCCGATGCGCGCACGAAGGCCGGCGATCGTGGTTTCGATCGCGGTCGGGTGGTGCGCGAAGTCGTCATAGACAGTCACGCCGTTCACGCTGCCGCGCACTTCCATGCGGCGCTTCACGTTGCGGAACGATGCGAGCGACGCGGCCGCCTGCGCGGGCGGCACGCCGACGTGGCGCGCGGCGGCGATCGCCGCGAGCGCGTTCATCCGGTTGTGCTCGCCCTGCACCTGCCACGCGACTTCACCGAGCCGCTCGCCGCGCCAGTAGACGGCGAAGCGCTCGTCGACCGGCACGCCGTCCTCGGCGGGCAGCGCCTGCCAGCCGCCGTCGACGCCGAAGCGCTCGACCTCGCTCCAGCAGCCGCGCGTGAGCACGCGTTCGAGCGCGTCTTCGCGGCCGTTCGACACGAGCCGGCCGACGCCCGGCACGGTGCGCACGAGGTGGTGGAATTGCGTCTCGATCGCGGCGAGATCCGGGAAGATGTCGGCGTGATCGAATTCAAGATTGTTCAGCACCGCGGTGCGCGGCCGGTAATGGACGAACTTCGAGCGCTTGTCGAAGAATGCGGTGTCGTATTCGTCGGCCTCGATCACGAAGAAGCTCGAATCGGTCAGCCGGGCCGACACGCCGAAGTTCAGCGGCACGCCGCCGATCAGGAAGCCCGGGTTCAGGCCCGCGTCTTCGAGCAGCCACGCGAGCATCGACGACGTCGTCGTCTTGCCGTGCGTGCCCGCGACCGCGAGCACCCACTTGCCGGCGAGCACGTGCTCGCCGAGCCACTGCGGGCCCGACACGTAAGGCAGGCCGCGATCGAGGATCGCCTCCATCAGCGGGTTGCCACGCGTGACGACGTTGCCGATCACGAACAGGTCGGGCTTCAGGTCGATCTGTTCGGCGCCGTAGCCTTCGATCAGCCGGATGCCCTGCGCCTCGAGCTGCGTGCTCATCGGCGGATAGACCCCCGCGTCGCAGCCGGTGACCGTATGCCCCGCCGCGCGCGCGAGAACGGCCAGACCGCCCATGAAGGTGCCGCAGATGCCAAGAATGTGGATGTGCATAGGTGAATGCTTTCGCGCCGCCGGGCGCCGTCGATTCGGAAAGAAAGGTCTGCGGCGCGCCGGACAAGCCGCGCGGCCGGCGCTCGTCACCGCGACACAAGGAACGTTATTGTAACTGACGGCCAGCCGTGGCCGGCAACGCCAGCGGACGCCCCGGGCGCGCGGCGACAGGCGGCCGCGCCGCGCTCGGGCCGCTTTCGGGCAGCATTCAAGCCGCATTCGGGCCGCACCGCGATCGAGTATGATTGCCGCATCATGTCTCGCAAACCCTTAGTCGATCCGCGGCGCGTCCGCGAGGAAATTGCCCAGGCTGCCGCGCGTCTCATCGCGGAGGACGGCCTGGACTACGCCAGCGCGAAGCGCAAGGCCGCCCGCCAGTTGCTCGGCGATTCGCGCGTTGCCGGCGAATGGCTGCCGGATAACGACCAGGTCGAGGAAGAAGTGCGCGAATACCTCGCGCTGTTCCAGAGCGACACGCAGCCGGACGAACTGCGCCGCCTGCGCGAGGTCGCGCTCGACTGGATGCGCCGGCTCGCCGACTTCACGCCGTATGTGACGGGCGCAGTGCTGAACGGCACCGCGAACGCGCATTCGGACATTCACCTGCAGACGTTTACCGACAACCCGAAGGACGTCGCGATCTCGCTGCTGAACCAGAACGTCCAGTACGACGTGTCCGAGACACGCCACTTCGCGGGCCGCCGCGACGTCGAGACGCTCAGCTTCCTGTGGCGCGGCCAGCGCGGCGACGAGCCGGTCGGCATCCACGTCGCGCTGTATGCGAGCGACGACCTGCGCGGCGCGGTGAAGGCCGACGCGCGCGGCCGGCTGCCGCGCGCCGATGCGGCCGCGCTGCGCGCGCTCCTCGAGGCGGATAACGCCCGTTCCGAACCCACCTGATCCAATCATGAACACGAAAAGCATGCTGGCGCTCGCCGTCGTCGCGGCGGCCGCCGTCGCGGGCGGCCTCGCCGCCGGCCACTGGCTCCGGGGTGACGCGGTCGACCCCGTCGACCCGATCAACACCGTCGCCGAAGCGGCGCCCGCCCCCGGCAACCCGGTCGACCAGCTCTGGGCCGCCGCGCTGACCGATGTCGACGGCAAGCCGGCGACGCTCGCGTCATTCAAGGGCCAGAAGATCGTCGTGAACTTCTGGGCGTCATGGTGCGGCCCGTGCGTCGAGGAGATGCCGGAACTCGTCGCGCTGTCGCACGAATACAAACAGAAAGGCATCCGCTTCGTCGGGATCGGCGTCGATTCCGGTCAAAACGTGAAGAGCTTCCTGCAGAAAGTGAAGGTCGACTACCCGGTATTCGTCAGCGGCTATGCGGGCGCGGATCTGGCCCGTAATTTCGGAAATACGGCCGGCGCGCTGCCATTTACCGTCGTGATCGACGAACATGGCAAAATCCGCGAGACAAAATTAGGCCAGATCAAGCCGGCCGAACTGAAAAAGGCGCTCGATGCGCTTTGAGCGGGGCGCGCACGCGTGTTGCACGTTGCCGGCGATTTGTATCGCGATCGGCGCAATTTCGCGTGAAATCGCCGATACTTTGCGCGCGAGCCGGTAATTCTTACAGGTTCCGCGCGGCCGGCCGTTTGGCAAAACTAGACAAATTTCTCTAAATAGCGCTAAAGTTCGCGCAATTCCGCAGAAATAGAAGCGACCATGACACGATTGCTGGTGCTGCACGGCCCTAACCTGAACCTTCTCGGCACCCGGGAACCGGAGGTGTATGGGCGCGTCACGCTGGCGCAGATCGATCAGGCGCTCGCCGCGCGCGCGCAGGAAGCCGGTGCCGTACTGACGTCGTTCCAGAGCAACCATGAAGGCGCGCTCGTCGACCGCATCCAGGCCGCGCGGGATGAACAGACCGATTTCATCCTGATCAATCCGGCCGCGTATACGCACACGAGCGTTGCGATCCGGGACGCACTCGCCGGCGTCGGCATCCCGTTCGTCGAGGTTCACCTGTCGAACGTGCACCGCCGCGAAGCGTTCAGGCACCACTCCTACCTTTCCGACCAGGCCGAGGGCGTCATCTGCGGGCTCGGCTGGAAAGGTTATCTGTACGCACTCGAGTACGCGCTCGACAAGCTGCAAGGCGCATCGCGCGGCTAATATTCACGATCTAGATTCAGCGCCGGCCTCAACCGGCGCTTTCACGTATTGAAAGGGGAATTCCCGATGGATCTTCGCAAGCTGAAAACTCTGATCGACCTCGTCTCCGAGTCGGGCATCTCCGAGCTGGAAGTCACCGAAGGCGAAGGCAAGGTGCGTATCGTCAAGAACGCGCCGCCGGTCTACGTGCAGCCGACGGCTGGGTATGCCCCGCAAATCAGCGCACCGGCGCAAGCCATGGCGCTGCCGACCGACAACGCAGCCGCCGGCGCGCCGGCCGGCGCCGCACCGGCTGCGGCCGCACCGCAGGGCCACGTCGTGACGTCGCCGATGGTCGGCACGTTCTACCGTGCGCCGTCGCCGGGCGCGGACCCGTTCGTCCAGGTCGGCGACACGGTCAAGGAAGGCCAGACCCTCTGCATCATCGAAGCGATGAAGCTGCTCAACGAGATCGAGTCGGACAAGGCCGGCGTGATCAAGGAAATCCTCGCCGAAAACGGCCAGGCCGTCGAATACGGCCAGCCGCTTTTCGTGATCGGCTAAAGTCCGCCGCGCGGCTTCCCCGCCGCGCGCCGCCGATGCTCTCCAGGCGCCGTTCGCGCGCCCCTCGAAGAGACGAATAATCGCTATGTTTGAAAAAATCCTCATTGCCAACCGCGGTGAAATCGCGCTGCGCATTCAGCGCGCGTGCCGCGAGCTGGGCGTCAAGACGGTGGTCGTCTACTCGGAAGCCGACAAGGAAGCCAAGTACGTACGCCTCGCCGACGAAGCCGTCTGTATCGGCCCGGCCCCGTCGAACCTGAGCTACCTGAACATGCCGGCGCTGATCAGCGCCGCGGAAGTCACCGATGCCGAGGCGATCCACCCCGGCTACGGCTTCCTGTCGGAAAACGCCGACTTCGCGGAACGCGTCGAGCAATCGGGCTTCACGTTCATCGGCCCGCGCCCGGAGACGATCCGCCTGATGGGCGACAAGGTCACCGCGAAGCAGACCATGATCAAGACCGGCGTGCCGTGCGTGCCGGGTTCGGAAGGCGCGTTGCCCGACGATCCGAAGGAGATCGTGAAGATTGCCCGCGCGATCGGCTACCCGGTCATCATCAAGGCGGCGGGCGGCGGTGGCGGCCGCGGGATGCGCGTCGTGCACACCGAGGCGGCGCTCGTCAACGCGGTGAACATGACCCGCGAGGAAGCCGGCCGTGCGTTCGGCAACCCGCAGGTCTACATGGAAAAGTTCCTCGAGAACCCGCGCCACATCGAGATCCAGGTGCTGTCCGACGCGCACAAGAATGCGCTGTGGCTCGGCGAGCGCGACTGCTCGATGCAGCGCCGCCACCAGAAGGTGATCGAGGAAGCGCCGGCGCCCGGCATCGCGCGCCGCCTGATCGACCGGATCGGCGACCGCTGCGCGGACGCGTGCAAGAAGATGGGCTACCTCGGCGCGGGCACGTTCGAATTCCTGTACGAGAACAACGAGTTCTACTTCATCGAGATGAACACGCGCGTGCAGGTCGAGCACCCGGTGTCGGAACTGATCACGGGCATCGACATCGTGCAGGAACAGATCCGCATCGCGGCCGGCGAGAAGCTCACACTGCGCCAGCGCGACATCCAGTTCCGCGGACATGCGATCGAATGCCGGATCAACGCAGAAGATCCGTTCAAGTTCACGCCGTCGCCGGGCCGGATCACGTCGTGGCACACGCCGGGCGGCCCCGGCGTGCGCGTCGACTCGCATGCGTACAATGGCTATTTCGTACCGCCGAACTATGATTCGATGATCGGCAAGCTGATCACCTACGGCGCGACGCGCGAGCAGGCGATCAGCCGGATGCGCATCGCACTGTCGGAAATGGTGGTCGAAGGCATCCAGACCAACATCCCGCTGCACCGCGAACTGATGATCGACTCGAAGTTCGTCGAAGGCGGCACCAGCATCCACTACCTCGAAAACCGGCTTGCGCAGAAGCAGCAGGTTGCACCGGAAGAAGCGTAACGCATGAGCTATCGCGAACTCGTCGTCGAACTGGCCCGGGAGCACGCGGAGGCGCTGTCCGACGCACTGCTCGAGCTGGGCGCGCTGTCGGTGTCCGTCGAGGACGCCGATGCCGACACGCCTGACGAACAACCGCTGTTCGGCGAACCGGGCCTCGTGCCCGAGCGCAGCGCGTGGCAGCACTCGCGCGTGATCGCGCTGCTGCCGCCCGAGCACGATCCGGCCGTGCTGCTCGCGGCGGCCGCGAACGACGTCGGCCTGCCGGCGGCGCCAGCGTTCAGCGTGCGCGAAGTTGCGGAACAGGACTGGGTGCGTCTCACGCAATCGCAATTCGACCCGATCCCGATCGGCGAGCGGATCTGGGTCGTGCCGTCGTGGCACGATGCGCCGGACCCCGACGCGCTCGTGCTCGAGCTCGATCCGGGCCTCGCGTTCGGCACCGGCAGCCATCCGACGACGCGCCTCTGCATGGAATGGCTCGAACAGTCGGTGAAGCCCGGCCAGTCGGTGCTCGATTACGGCTGCGGCTCGGGGATCCTCGCGATTCTCGCGCGCAAATGCGGGGCGAACCCCGTCTTCGGCATCGACATCGATCCGCAGGCAGTCGAGTCGGCGCGGCAGAACAGCGAACGCAACCACGCGGACGTCACGTACGGCCTGCCGGACGCATGTCCGGACGGCGAATTCGACATCGTCGTCGCCAACATCCTGTCGAATCCGCTGAAGCTGATGGCGTCGATGCTCGCATCGAAGGTGAAACCGGGCGGACGCATTGCGCTGTCGGGCGTGCTTGCGCGCCAGGCGGACGAAGTCGCGGCCGTCTATGCGCGATACGTCGACATCTCGGTCTGGCGCGAACACGAAGGTTGGGTGTGCCTCGCCGGAACGCGGCGGGAAAGCCTTTAGAATAGCGCTGTCCTTCACTCTGGCCAGCAGGCCGCCCGGCTCGACATGCTTCTTGCGACGCGCTGTCCCCATTGCGAAACCGTGTTCCGCCTGCAGCAGGAACAGCTCGCGCTGCACAACGGGCTCGTGCGCTGCGGACACTGCCGGCAGGTGTTCGACGCGGCCGCTTCGCTCGTCGACGAACATGCATCGCAGCCCGAACCGACGCCTGTCGTTGCGGCAAGCAATGAGGGTGCGGATGGTGGCGGGCGCGACGCTGCTGAAAGCGTCGTCGCCCACCCATCCGTAGGCGAAGCACCAGTTGCAGAGCCCGAACCAGCGCCTGTCGTTGCCGCAAGCAATGAGGGCGCAGCTAGCGACTGGACCGGCGCTGCCGAAAGCGTCGTCGCCGATACAGCCGCTGCCCACCCTTCCGCGGGCGAAACGCCCGCTACCACCTCCATCCCCGAACCGGCCGCTGCTGCCGACGCTCACGCGCCCGAAGCAGCGGAACACGGCAGTCCGCACGCGGCGCCCGCGCCGCGGCTCTTCGTCGACAGCACACACGACGTGGATGCTGCGCATGCCGACTTCCGGCCGGACCACTGGGACATGTGGGCACCATGGCTCGACGGCAGCGTCGATCCGAGGCTGCAGCACAGCAGCCGCAGCGTCAGCACCGAACCGCTCGTGCCCGTCGCGCTGCCCGACAGTGGCGTGACGTCAGGCGCTGCGCCAGGCGTCGTCCGCGTGACCGGTACGCCGCAGCAACCGGCCCCCGTTTTCCCGGCGATCGCCGAGGCCCCCGCCGCCGAGCCCCCCGCCACCGATACGCTGCCGCCGATCCCGGCCGCGCACGGCGACGACGAACCGGCGGCTTCGGCCTACGCCGCCCTCGGCCGCCCGCACGGCCCGCACGATGTGCGCGAACCTTACCTCGCCGCCGACCTGCCGCCTGCCTCGACCACCGAAGTCCCGGCTGTCGACACTCACGCGCCGCAAGCCCCGGACGCCGCCGATCACGTGCCGCTTTCCGCTCCTCGCGACACGCACGAGCCGCGCTTCGTGGCCGACGTCCCGCCCGCGATCGCCGATGCGCGAGCCGATGACGATCACGCGGCCAGTCGCACGGAACGCGAGCCGCGCTTCGCGGCAGACGCATCGCGCGAGCCGTTCTCGGCCGCCCCCACCGACGACGATCGTCCGCATTTCGCCGTCACGCGCGAGTCGCGCGCGCCACAGCGGCGCGGGCTGTTCGGCGGCTTCCTGGGCGGCCTCGTGGCCGCCGCGCTCGCCGTGCTGCTCGTCGTCCAGCTCGCCTGGTGGCAACGCGAGTCGCTGATGATCTACTGGCCGGTCACGCAGGGCTGGTTCCGCCAGCTGTGCGCGCCGCTCGGCTGCAAGGTCACGCCGCCGCGCGCGATCGACGGGCTGCGGCTCGACGCGTCGGACCTGCGCCAGATCGACGGTCCGCGCGTGCTCGAACTGAAGGTACCGCTGACCAACCGCTACCGCGTCGCGCTCGCGTACCCGTCGCTCGAGCTGACGCTGCTCGACGACACCAATCACGTCACCGTGCGCCGCGTGCTCGCCCCGCGCGATTACGTCCGCCCCGGCACGCCGATCGAAGCCGGGCTGCCGGCCGGCGCGACGCAGACGATGATCGTCCGCGTCGAGACGAACGGCACGCCGGCGTCGAATTTCCGCGTCCAGATCTTCTATCCGTGACGCCCCGTGGCGCGCACACGCGCGCCCGTCTCAACCCGCGCGCCCCCGGCGCGCTACTTCGGAGCACGAACATGAGCAAAGTTACGCTGGGTGGCAACCCGATCGATATCGCCGGCACGTTCCCGGCCGTCGGCTCGTCCGCCGCCGATTTCTCGCTGGTCGGCAAGGATCTCGCCGATCTGTCGCTCGCCAGCTTCGCCGGCAAGCGCAAGGTGCTGAACATCGTGCCGAGCCTCGACACGCCGACCTGCGCAACGTCGACCCGCAAGTTCAACGAAGCCGCATCCTCGCTCGACAACACCGTCGTGGTCGTCGTGTCGGCCGACCTGCCGTTCGCCGCGTCGCGCTTCTGCACGACCGAAGGCCTCGCGAACGTCGTGACCGCATCGACGTTCCGCTCCGGCCGCGCGTTTGCAAACGCGTACGGCGTCGACGTAACGAGTGGCCCGCTGAACGGCCTGACCGCACGCGCGGTGGTCGTGCTCGATGCCGACAACAAGGTGCTGCACGCGCAGCTCGTCGGCGAAATCAAGGACGAGCCGAACTACGACGCGGCGCTCGCTGCACTGAAGTAAGCTGTCTCCCGCTTTCCCCTGTCGCGCCGCGCCCTTTTCGCGCGGCGCTGTCACGCAGGGTCCCTCATTTCTACAGGAACGCACACCTTGGCTACGCTGATTTGCGGCTCGATCGCCTACGACTCCATCATGACCTTTGAAGGGCGGTTCCGCGAACACATCCTGCCCGACCAGGTGCACCTCATCAACCTGAGCTTCCTCGTGCCGACGATGCGTCGCGAATTCGGCGGCTGCGCGGGCAACATCGCCTATGCGCTGCACCTGCTCGGCGGCGACGCACGCATGATGGGCACGGTCGGCGCGCTCGACGCGCAGCCGTATCTCGACCGGCTCGACGGGCTCGGCATGCGCCGCGACCATGTGCGCGTGCTGCCCGACACGCATACCGCGCACGCGATGATCACGACCGATCTCGACAACAACCAGATCGCGGCGTTTCACCCGGGTGCGATGATGCAGTCGCACCTGAACCACGCGGGCGACGCGCCGGACATCACGCTGGCGATCGTCGGCCCGGACGGCTTCGACGGGATGGTGCAGCATACGGAAGAGCTCGCGAAGGCCGGCGTGCCGTTCGTGTTCGACCCGGGCCAGGGCCTGCCGCTGTTCGACGGCGCGACGCTGCGCCGCAGCATTGAACTTGCGACCTACGTTGCGGTCAACGACTACGAGGCCAAGCTGGTGAGCGACAAGACGGGATGGTCCGAAGACGAAATCGCCAGCAAGGTCGACGCGCTCGTCATCACGCGCGGCGAGCATGGCGCGACGATCCGCCACAAGCAGGGCGACGAGCAGATCCCCGTCGTGCCGGCCGAGCGTATCGCCGATCCGACGGGCTGTGGCGACGCCTTCCGGGGCGGTCTGCTGTACGGCATCGAAAAGGGCCTCGACTGGGCGACCACGGGGCGCCTGGCCAGCCTGATGGGCTCGATCAAGATCGCCCACCAGGGGCCGCAATCCTACTCGCTGACCCGCGCGGAAATCGACGCACGCTTCGAGGCTGCGTTCGGTTACAGTCTCAAATGATTATTGTGGGAGAGCACAAATGTTGACGAAGAAAACCCTCACCCTCGGGGCCATGCTGACCGCCACGCTGACGCTGGCGGGCTGCTTCACGCCGCCGGGGTCGGCCGACGTCTACAGCGTCGGCCAGGCGCAGCGCGAACAGACCGTGCGGATGGGCACGGTCGACAGCGTGCGCGCGGTACGCATCCAGTCCGACGGTGGCGGCAGCGCGATCGGCACGCTCGGCGGCGGCGCACTTGGCGCGGTCGCGGGCAGCGCGATCGGCGGCGGCAAGGGCTCGATCCTGACCGCCATCGCGGGCGGTCTCGCGGGTGCGGTCGCGGGCAACGCGATCGGCGAAAACATGAGCACGGCGAACGGTGTCGAAATCACCGTGCGTCTCGACAACGGCGATCTGCGCTCGATCACGCAAGCGGCAAGCGGCGAAGTGTTCCGCGCCGGTGAGCGTGTGCGCTTGCTGTCGAGCGGCGGCGTCACGCGCGTCACGCACTGATCCGGTATCCTCAGCACGCGGCGCAAGCCGCGGTCGAACGCATGCGCGAACGTTGCGCATGCGTTTTTTTTTCGCCCGTTTTTTCGCCACTACGCGTCGCGACGCCACACACGGACGAAAAAAATCCCGCCACCTGAGCCAGGTGGCGGGACCGATTGAGTAGCGCTACTCAACCCGCAGACACTCCATGAGTGTCCGGGTGGCAGGGCAATCCGCGATTACGGACGGCTGCCGGTCGGGAACGGCCATGCTGCTGCCGGGTTGAGCGCGGTCTTCACGCCCGATGCCGGTGCCACCGATGCGGTCGACGCGGTCGTCGCCGGTGCGGCCTTCTTCACGACTGCCTTCTTCGGTGCAGCAGCTTTCTTCGGCGCAGCGGCCTTCTTCGCGGGCGCAGGCGCAGCCGTTGCAGGCGCAGCAGCCGTCACGGGTGCAGCAGCAGCCTTCTTCGCTGCGGCCTTCTTCGCCGGTGCGGCCTTCTTCGCAGGCGCAGCCTTTTTCGCCGGTGCAGCCTTCTTCGCCGGTGCGGCAGCCTTCTTCGCCGGTGCCGCCTTCTTCGCCGGTGCTGCCTTCTTCGCAGCGACCTTCTTCGCCGGTGCTGCCTTCTTCGCAGCAACCTTCTTCACGGCGACCTTCTTCGCTGCGACTTTCTTCGCTGCAGCCTTCTTCGCCGGTGCCGCCTTCTTCGCAGCAACCTTCTTCACTGCGACTTTCTTTGCAGCAACCTTCTTCGCGGCAACCTTCTTCACTGCGACTTTCTTCGCAGCAACCTTCTTCGTTGCGACCTTCTTCGCAGCAACCTTCTTTGCAGCGGCCTTCTTCGCCGGTGCTGCCTTCTTTGCAGCAACCTTCTTCACTGCGACCTTCTTCGCAGCAACCTTCTTCACTGCTGCGGCCTTCTTCGCCGGTGCAGCTGCCTTCTTCGCAACGGTCTTCTTCGCAGCTGCCTTCTTCGCAGCCGGTTTCTTCTTGGCGGTAGCCATGTTGTTCTCCTTCAGGTTCAGATGAGAGTCAGTTCAAACTACACCCTTCGTCAAAACCCGCTTCCCGCAGACGCTGTTCAGGACGTGCGCTTCGAAGCGGGCTATTCATCGGCGTACGCGGATACCACGCGCTTACGCTAATGAATACGGTATGGCGCGCGTGGCCATCGGGCCTCGCGCGCCAAATCAAGTCGGCGGCCGGCGCGCCATGCGCCGCCACCCCACATCGCTTGATCAAGCCGACGGCCACACGGCCGTCCGCTTTTTCCGGAGGGAAGTTTGCCCATCCCACTGAAGGGTTCGCAAAGTGCCTGTCGTGTCGTTGGGCCGTTAAGGCACCGGGCATGCTTTGCATCAGGCGTTCTTGCTCCTAAACCTTGTGCCGGGGCCGAGAGGCCGCCGGCTTCACCATCGTCGTGACGTGTGTCGCTGCTGCGGGCGTTATTCCCAGGACAGCGCGCCACCCGTCTGATACTCGATTACTCGCGTCTCGAAGAAGTTGCGTTCCTTCTTCAGGTCGATCATCTCGCTCATCCACGGGAACGGGTTTTCCTCGTTCGGATACAGCGGATCGAGGCCGATCTGCTGGCAACGGCGGTTGCAGATGAAGCGCAGATAGCTCTTGAACATCGACGCGTTCAAACCCAGAACGCCGCGCGGCATCGTGTCCTCGGCGTAGCGGTATTCGAGATCGACAGCCTGCTTGAACAGCTCGCGAATCTCCGCGCGGAACTCGGCGGTCCACAGATGCGGGTTTTCGAGCTTGATCTGGTTGATCAGGTCGATGCCGAAATTGCAGTGCATCGACTCGTCGCGCAGGATGTACTGATATTGCTCTGCAGCACCCGTCATCTTGTTCTGGCGGCCGAGCGCGAGGATCTGCGTGAACCCGACATAGAAGAACAGGCCTTCCATGATGCAGGCGAACACGATCAGCGACTTCAGCAGCTTCTGATCCGCATCGAGCGTGCCGGTCTTGAAGGCCGGGTCCGTCAGCGTATGAATGAACGGGATCAGGAATTCGTCTTTCGCACGGATCGACGTGACCTCGTGGTACGCGTTGAAGATCTCGCCTTCGTCGAGACCGAGCGATTCGACAATATATTGGTACGCGTGCGTGTGGATCGCCTCTTCGAACGCCTGGCGCAGCAGGAACTGCCGGCACTCGGGCGCCGTGATGTGGCGGTACGTACCGAGCACGATGTTGTTCGCGGCCAGCGAGTCGGCAGTGACGAAGAAGCCGAGGTTGCGCTTGACGATGCGTCGCTCGTCTTCGGTCAGGCCGTTCGGATCCTTCCACAGCGCGATGTCGCGGGACATGTTGATTTCCTGCGGCATCCAGTGGTTCGCACAACCGGCCAGATACTTTTCCCACGCCCACTTGTACTTGAACGGCACCAGCTGATTGACGTCAGTCTGGCCGTTGATGATGCGCTTGTCGGCGACATTCACGCGCGCTTCCGAACTGGCGGCGGGCGCAGCCGATGCATGCGGTGCTACCGCGAGATCGCCTTCGAAAATGTCACGAGCCTGTTGGGCGGCAGGCACTGCAGCCTGCATTCCGACAACCGTGCCTGCGGGGGTGCGCATCGCGTTTTGCTGCGCTCCGCTCGCGGGAGTTACGGCAGTCTTCTCGTCATCCCAGTTGAGCATAAATTCTCACCATCAATTTAGAACGGTTTGTACCATCTTTTCATGAGCGATAAAAGGGCTCGCTCACGAAAAATCCTTTTTTCGATTCGCGTTGCGACCTCGATACAACACTTTGAGCAACGCATCGTCGTTCGTGCAGCGCGCGACGCGTATCGCGCGTGTGTTGCACGTGTATCGCGAGGTGCGCTCGACGCATCGAACGCCGATCGAAACGTGATGCCGTCGGGGCAACTTCGATCGTTTGTCACTGCCTGCAACGCGATTGCCGCGTTACAGATTCCTTATCATTTTTTTAGTTGAGAGCGGCGCGCACTTCAACCTTTATCGGTTGCCGTGCGCGCCGCCCGGAGCCTTGCCGAGTCAGACGCGCCGCGTTACTGGCACGCTTCGCACTCGTCGAAGCCCGGATCGCCCGGACGCATCATGCACACCGGACCTTCCGCCTCGACCGGTGCCGCGTTCACCGCGCCCGACGACGCTTCGCCGCCCGCCGCGCCGAAGCCGCCCGCTGCGCCCTGCGCACCGCCGCTGCCCGCACCGCCGCTCGTCGGCACCGCGTTCAGCGCGCCGTGTGCGACCGTCGACTTCTCGACGTGCGTCGCCGCCATCGTGCGCAGGTAGTACGTCGTCTTCAGGCCGCGCAGCCACGCGAGCTTGTAGACCTCGTCGAGCTTCTTGCCCGATGCGCCGCCCATGTAGATGTTCAGCGACTGAGCCTGGTCGATCCACTTCTGGCGGCGCGATGCGGCTTCGACCAGCCACGTCGGATCGACTTCGAACGCGGTCGCGTAGATCGCGCGCAGGTCGGCCGGGATGCGGTCGATGCGCGACAGCATGCCGTCGAAGTACTTCAGGTCGGCAACCATCACTTCGTCCCACAGGCCGCGTTCCTTCAGGTCGCGGACAAGGAACTCGTTCACCACCGTGAATTCGCCCGACAGGTTCGACTTCACGTACAGGTTCTGGAAGGTCGGCTCGATGCACGCCGACACGCCGATGATGTTCGAGATCGTCGCCGTCGGCGCGATCGCGACGCAGTTCGAGTTGCGCATCCCGTGCGCGGCGATCCGCGAACGCAGCGTCGTCCAGTCGAGCGACTCGGACGTGTCGACTTCGACGTAGCCGCCGCGCGCTTCCGTCAGCAGCTTCAGCGTGTCCTGCGGGAGGATGCCGCGATCCCACAGCGAGCCACGGTAGCTCGAGTAGCGGCCGCGCTCCTCGGCCAGCTCGGTCGACGCGTAGTACGCGTAGTAGCAGACCGCTTCCATCGAACGGTCGGCGAACTCGACCGCTTCTTGCGACGCGTAAGGCGTGCGCAGCAGGTGCAGGCAGTCCTGGAAGCCCATGATGCCCATGCCGACCGGGCGGTGCTTCAGGTTCGAGTTACGCGCCTTCGGCACCGCGTAATAGTTGATGTCGATCACGTTGTCGAGCATGCGCATCGCGACGCTGATCGTGCGCTTCAGCTTGTCGTGGTCGAGCGCGTAGCTGCCGTCCGCCTGCTTCACGAGGTGCGCGAGCAGGTTCACCGAGCCCAGGTTGCAGACCGCGATTTCGGTGTCGCTCGTGTTCAGCGTGATTTCCGTGCACAGGTTCGACGAGTGGACGACGCCGACGTGCTGCTGCGGCGAACGGATGTTGCACGGATCCTTGAACGTGATCCACGGGTGGCCCGTCTCGAACAGCATGCCGAGCATCTTGCGCCACAGCTGCTGCGCCGGGATCTTCTTGAACAGCTTGATCTCGCCGCGGGCAACCTTGTCTTCGTATGCCGTGTAGGCCGTCTCGAACTCGGCGCCGAACTTGTCGTGCAGGTCCGGGCAGGTCGACGGCGAGAACAGCGTCCAGTCGGCGCCTTCCATCACGCGCTTCATGAACAGGTCGGGAATCCAGTTCGCCGTGTTCATGTCGTGCGTACGGCGGCGATCGTCGCCGGTGTTCTTGCGCAGCTCGAGGAATTCCTCGATGTCGAGGTGCCACGATTCGAGGTACGCGCAGACCGCGCCCTTGCGCTTGCCGCCCTGGTTGACCGCGACCGCCGTGTCGTTGACGACCTTCAGGAACGGCACCACGCCTTGCGACTTGCCGTTCGTGCCCTTGATATGCGAGCCGAGTGCACGCACGCGGGTCCAGTCGTTGCCGAGGCCGCCGGCGAACTTCGACAGCAGCGCGTTTTCCTTCAGCGCTTCATAGATGCCGTCGAGGTCGTCCGCGACCGTCGTCAGGTAGCACGACGACAGCTGCGAGCGGTGGGTGCCCGAGTTGAACAGCGTCGGCGTCGAGCTCATGAAGTCGAAGCTCGACAGCACGTTGTAGAACTCGATCGCGCGCGCCTCGCGGTCGATCTCGTTCAGCGACAGGCCCATCGCGACGCGCATGAAGAATGCCTGCGGCATTTCGATGCGGGCGCCGCCGACGTGCAGGAAGTAGCGGTCGTACAGCGTCTGCAGGCCGAGGTAGCCGAACTGCAGGTCGCGGTTCGCGTCGAGCGCATCGCCGAGGCGCTTCAGGTCGAACTGCAGCAGCTTGTCGTCGAGCAGCCCGGCGTCGACGCCGCGCTTCAGGAACTGCGGGAAGTATTCCGCGTAACGGGTCGACATCTCGGCCTGGACCACTTCCTCGCCGAGGATCTCGCGACGGATCGTGTGCAGCAGGATGCGGGCCGTGACCTGGCTGTACGCCGGATCCTTCTCGATCATCGTGCGCGCTGCCAGGATCGCCGAGTCGTAGACCTGGCTCATCGGCACGCCGTCGTACAGGTTCTTCACCGTCTCCGCGACGATCGGGTCAGGGTTAACCGCGGTGCCGAGGCCGTCGCAGGCCGACACGATCAGCGCGCGCAGCGCGTTCAGGTCGAGCGGGCGCGTGACGCCGTTGTCGACCACGTTGATGCCGGTGCCGCCCGTTTCCGCGACAGCCGCTTCCTCGCCCGCGTTCTGGCGCTCGAGGTGGCGCTTCTCGCGATACAGCACGTAAGCGCGCGCGACGTTGTGCTCGCCGCCGCGCATCAGCGCGAGTTCGACCTGGTCCTGGATGTCCTCGATATGGAACGTGCCGCCGTTCGGACGGCTGCGCACGAGCGCGCGCACGACGTTGTGCGTCAGCTGCTCGACGAGTTCGCGCACGCGCGCCGATGCCGCGCCCTGTCCGCCATTGACGGCCAGGAAAGCCTTGGTCACCGCGATCGCGATCTTCGAAGGCTCGAACGACACCACGCTGCCATTGCGGCGGATCACCTTGTAGTCGGCGAACGTGGCCTGCGGCGCGAGCGCCTGCGCGCCTTGTTCGGCCCCGCCGAGAGGACGGCTCGAGGCGCTCTCGTACTGGGACGTCGCGTTGTCGGTGGTTTGCATGTGCAAAGCTCCTGGTGTTGGATGGTGCGGAGAGAACCGCGGATTAATACGAACGCTGCGCAACGCGGTGCGCGAGCGGTAAGACGCGAGCGACGCGTCGTCGGGGTCGGTTCGGTCGTGGCGATACACGTGATGCCGCATCGTGCTTCGTCATGTGTATCGCGCCCCGTCGATGTTCGCTGCGCTGATCGCGACGCCTGACCGCCCGGCCTGACGCGCCGCCCTGAGAACTCCGTACGCCGGCGTGGCCTGGGCCGCCGGTCGGTGCCGCTCGGGTTCCCCCTGCGACACACACTATATCTAGTGCAGAACTGCTCAATCGGCACCAAGTATAGTGGACATTCGGACGACGTCCAACCGGATAATTTGCGCGGGAGGCCTTGACATCGCGCACGCGCAGACACGGCAAGGCCCCGGTCGGAGAAAAAAATTTTGTGCGGCGAATAACCGCGCGCTCAGTGCTGCCGGAAAGGAAAGTATTCGGCGGAAAAGCCGGCATCGCCTGCAAAGCGTTGCCAATCGAAGTGCGGGCCGGGGTCGGTCTTGCGGCCCGGCGCGACGTCGGAATGACCGGCGAACGCGTCGACCGGATAGCGGGCGGCAAGTGCGCGCCCGAGCGCGGCGAGCGTCGCGTACTGCGCGGCCTCGAACGGCACGTCGTCCGCGCCTTCGAGCTCGATGCCGATCGAGAAATCGTTGCAGCGGGGACGGCCGAAGAAATCGGACGCACCCGCGTGCCATGCGCGCTCGTCGCATGACACGAACTGCACGAGTTCGCCGTCGCGGCGGACGAGGAAATGCGCGGACACGCGCACGCCTCGCAGGTGCGCCTGGTAATAGGGGTGCGTGTCGCAGTCGAGACGGTTCAGGAACAGCGCCTCGATCGCGTCACCGCCGAATTCGCCAGGCGGCAGGCTGATGTTGTGGACGACGACGAGCGTCGGCACCGCGCCGGCCGGGCGCGCCTCGAAGTTCGGCGACGGTGCGTGACGCGCTTCGTGCACCCAGCCGTTCGCGTCGATCGACAGGGGCTGCGTGCCGTCCGACAGTGACCGCGTGCCGCTCATGGCCCGTCGTGGTCGCGCGTGCGCGCGGCGTGACGCTGCGCGTGCTCGGCGCTGCAGAAGTATTCGCCGCCCGCAGCGACCGCGTCGCCCTTCGGCGCATGCACGCCGCACTCGGCGCAGCGGACCATCGGCTCGGGGAGCGACTGCGCGCCGCCGCCGCGCGGCGTCGTGCCTCCCGGCGTGCGGCCACCCTGCCCGGCGTCGTTCCCGGCGTCGTTCCCGGTGTTGTTCCCGCTGCGCGCTTGCGCCTGTTGCAGCTTGCGCGCGATCCACGAGCCCGCGAAGAACAGGAGGATGAGGAGAAGAATCTGTCGCATCGAAACTCAGCCGGTCAAACCACGGTACGGTGCAGCAGCACCTCGAAAACGAACCGGCTGCCGACATACGCGAGCAGCAGCGCGGCGAACGACACGAGCACCCAGCGCGCGGCGCCGCGACCGCGCCAGCCCGACGTCCGGCGCGCAATCAGCAGGCCGCCGAACATCAGCCACGACAGGATCGCGAACACGGTCTTGTGGTCGAGCCGCAGCGCGCGCGCATCGACCTGCTCGCTGAACAGGATCCCCGACGCGAGCGTCAGCGTCAGCAGCACGAACCCCGCGCCGATCAGGCGGAACAGCAGCTTCTCGAGCGTGAGGAGCGGCGGCAGCGTCTCGAGCCAGCTCGCGATCCAGCCCGTCGAGCCCGCGCGTCCGCCGCTGCGCAGCGATTGCAGGCGCCGCTCGACCATCAGCATCAGCACCGCATGCAGCGCCGCAATCGCGAACAGCCCGTACGCAATGTTCGCGATCAGGAAGTGCAGTTTGAACAGCGGCGCGGCCGCATACGGCAGCACGCGCACCCCGCCGAACACGAGCGGCAGCAGCGACGCGCCGCACGCGAGCGGCAGCACGAGCAGCCGCAGGCTGTCGAGCGGGAAGAAGAAGCTCTCGATCCAGTAGATGCCGGCGCCGAGCCAGAACATCGCGGACAGCGCGAACGCGAAGCCGAACACCATCGCGTCGTGCGGGAAGATCGTCATGTGGAGCAGCACGCCGTGCGCGACGAGCGCGGCGAACAGCAGCGCGCGGCCGGCCCCGCTCATGCCGGAGGCGGCGGACGCCGGGATCGGCACGGCCGGTACGCTCGCGACGAGCGGCGAGCCCGCGCCCTGGCGGTGCGTGCGCCAGCCGGCGACGGCGAGGCCGCCGTACAGGAATGCGGTGAGGGCATACAGTACAATATCCATGTTCGAAGTTTACACTAGGCCCCCTTCCCGCGACGGCTCCGTTGTTGAGTCCCGCCGCGCCTTCGGGCCCCACTGTCCATCGCTCCCCATGCTCGACAATCTCACTCAACGGATGGCGCGCGTCGTCAAGACGCTGCGCGGCGAGGCCCGGCTCACCGAGGCGAACACCCAGGAGATGCTCCGCGAGGTGCGTCTCGCGCTGCTCGAGGCCGACGTCGCGCTGCCCGTCGTCCGCGAATTCATCGCGAAGGTCAAGGAAAAGGCGCTCGGCGAAGAGGTGATCAGCAGCCTGTCGCCGGGCCAGGCGCTCGTCGGCGTGGTCCAGAAGGAGCTGACCGCCGTGATCGGCGGCGACTACGAAGGCAAGGCCGCCGAGCTGAACCTCGCGGTCACGCCGCCTGCCGTGATCCTGATGGCCGGCCTGCAGGGCGCGGGTAAGACCACGACTGCCGGCAAGCTCGCGAAGCTGTTGCGCGAGAAGTACAAGAAGAAAGTGCTGACCGTGTCGTGCGACGTGTATCGCCCCGCCGCGATCATGCAGCTGAAAACGGTGAGCGAACAGGTCGGTGCCGACTTCTTCCCGTCGACGCCGGACCAGAAGCCGGTCGACATCGCGGTCGCCGCGGTCGACTGGGCGAAGCGCCACTATCACGACGTGCTGATCGTCGATACGGCCGGCCGCCTCGGCATCGACGAAGCGATGATGCAGGAGATCGCCGCGCTGCACGGCACGCTGAAGCCTGCCGAAACGCTGTTCGTCGTCGACGCGATGCTCGGCCAGGATGCGGTCAACACCGCGAAGGCGTTCAACGACACACTGCCGCTCACCGGCGTCGTGCTGACCAAGCTCGACGGCGATTCGCGCGGCGGCGCCGCGCTGTCGGTGCGTCACGTCACCGGCAAGCCGATCAAGTTCGTCGGCGTCGCCGAGAAGCTCGACGGCCTCGAAGTGTTCCACCCTGACCGGATGGCGAACCGGATCCTCGGCATGGGCGACATCCTCGCGCTCGTCGAGGAGGCGCAGCGCGGTGTCGACGTGCAGGCCGCGCAGAAGCTCGCCGACAAGGTCAAGAAAGGCGGCGATTTCGACCTGAACGATTTCCGCGCGCAGATCTCGCAGATGAAGAACATGGGCGGCCTGTCGTCGCTGATGGATAAACTCCCCGCGCAGTTCCAGCAGGCGGCCGCCGGCGCCGACATGGGCCAGGCCGAAAAGCAGATCCGCCGGATGGAAGGGATCATCAGCTCGATGACGCCCGCCGAGCGCGCGAAACCCGAGATCATCAAGGCGACGCGCAAGCGCCGCATTGCAGCCGGCGCGGGTGTGCCGGTGCAGGAAGTCAACCGGATGCTGAACCAGTACGACCAGATGCGTACGATGATGAAGAAGCTGAAGGGCGGCAACATGCAGAAGATGATGCGCGGCCTGAAGGGCATGATGCCCGGCCTGCGCTGATTCCGCCCATCGGCCGGCGCGCGGGTTTTTGCCGTAGCGCGCGCCGCCCGTTCTGCATCATTCTTACTTGTATACCGACCGCTCGCCAGAACCCATGAACCGCGAAGAAGCCCTCCACATTTTCGAACACTCCGAAGAGATCGTCTCGGCCGACGCCGTCAACGCGTCGATCGCCCGGATGGCCGACGCGATCCGCGACGAGATCGGCGACGCGTTCCCGCTCGTCCTCTCGGTGATGGGCGGCGCCGCGGTGTTTACCGGGATGCTGCTGCCGCATCTCGATTTCCCGCTGGAATTCGACTACATCCACCTGACCCGCTACCGCAACACGACGCACGGCAGCCCGGAGATGCACTGGCGCGTCGCGCCGCGCGAATCGGTGAAGGACCGCATCGTGCTCGTGCTCGACGACATCCTCGACGAAGGCGAGACGATGGCCGCGATCCGCGACCGCATCCTCGACATGGGCGCGACGCGCTTCATGTCGGCCGTGCTGTGCGAGAAGACGCTCACGAAGGCGAAGCCGCTGCATCCGGACTTCTGCGGCTTTGCGGTGCCGGACCGCTACGTGTTCGGCTGCGGGATGGACGCGAAGGGCTACTGGCGCAACCTGCCGACGATCCGCGCGCTGACCGCGAACGTCTGACGCCCCGCGGCCCACATAAAAAAAGCGGTGCTCCGGTTCTTCCGGAGCACCGCTTTTTACATTGGGGCGCAGCCGCGCTACAGCTGATGCACGAACACGCGGATCCCGCCCAGCATCATCTCGACCGAGATCGCGACGAGCACGAGGCCCATCAGCCGCTCGAACGCGGCGACCGTGCGCTCGCCGAGCCATTGCTGGATCCGCTCGGCCAGCACCAGCGTGACCGCGCAGACGATCATCGTGACCGTCAGCGCGCCCGCCCATTCGAGCATCTTGCCGGGCGCCTGCGACGTCAGCAGCATCACGGTCGCGAGCGCTGACGGGCCGGCCAGCGCCGGAATCGCGAGCGGCACGATGAACGGCTCGCCACCCGCGCGCGGGTCGTTGCCGAGCGCGCCGTCCGGATGCGGAAAGATCATCCGCAGTGCGATCAGGAACAGCACGATGCCGCCACCGATGCGCAGCGACAGGTCGGTGAGGTTCATCATCCGCAGGAAGCGGTCGCCCACGACCATGAAGAACAGCAGGATCACGAACGCGATCCCCACTTCGCGCAGGATCAGCTTCACGCGCCGCTCGCGCGGCACATCCCGCATCGCCGAGATGAACAGCGGGATGTTGCCGAGCGGATCGGTGATCAGCACGAGGAGCACGGTGGCCGACAGGAAGGTGTATTCCACCGTATCCTCCGATCGGCCGGCTTAGCGCGCGAGCGCGGCGCGGACCTTCTCCACGACCGTCGCCGCAGCCGTGTCGGCCGGCAGCAGCGTCGCTTCGGTGTCGCGGCGGCCCTGGTACTCGAGCTTGCCTTCCTTCAGGCCGCGCTCGCCGATCACGAGACGATGCGGCACGCCGATCAGCTCCCAGTCGGCGAACATCACGCCCGGACGCTCGCCGCGATCGTCGAGGATCACGTCGATGCCGGCCGCGGCCAGTTCCGCGTACAGCTTGTCGGCCGCTTCGCGCACCGCGTCGCTGCGGTCATAGCCCATCGGGCACAGCACGACCTCGAACGGCGCGATCGACTCCGGCCAGATGATGCCCTTGTCGTCGAAGTTCTGTTCGATCGCCGCGCCGAGAATACGCGTGACGCCGACGCCGTAGCAGCCCATCAGCATCGGCTGCGGCTTGCCCGACTCGTCGAGGAACGTCGCGCCCATCGCTTCCGAGTACTTGGTGCCGAGCTGGAACACATGGCCGACCTCTATGCCGCGGCAGATGTCGATCACGCCCTTGCCGTCCGGCGACGGGTCGCCCTTCTGCACGTTGCGGATATCGGCGACGTCCGGCTCCGGCAGGTCGCGGCCCCAGTTCACGCCGGCGATGTGGTAGTCGACCTCGTTCGCGCCGACGACGAAATCGCTCATGTTCGCGACCGTGCGATCGGCGATCACCTTCACCGGCTTCTTCGTGCCGATCGGGCCGAGGTAGCCCGGCGGCGTGCCGAACCACTCGACGATTTCCTGTTCGGTCGCGAAGCGGTGGTCCTTCAGGCCCGGCAGCTTCGACGCCTTGATCTCGTTCAGGTCGTGGTCGCCGCGCAGCATCAGCAGCCAGATCGTCGGTTCCGCACCTTCGTTGTCGGTCGCGAGCACGATCGACTTGATCGTGCGCTCGAGCGGAATCCCCATCAGTTCGGCGACGGCCTCGCACTTGGCCTTGCCCGGCGTCGCGACCTTCGCCATCGGCTCGGCGGCCGCGGCGCGCTTGGGCGTCAGCGGCAGCGCTTCGGCCGCCTCGATGTTCGCCGCGAAATCGGAGGTCGGGCAATACGCGATCGCGTCCTCACCGGTGTCGGCGATCACGTGGAACTCGTGCGAGAAGTTGCCGCCGATCGAGCCGCTGTCGGCCGCGACCGGGCGGAACTCGAGGCCGAGGCGCGTGAAGATGCGCACGTACGCTTCGTACATCTTGCGATACGACTCGGCGAGGCCGGCGGCATCCTTGTCGAACGAGTACGCGTCCTTCATCACGAATTCGCGGCCGCGCATCACGCCGAAGCGCGGACGGATCTCGTCGCGGAACTTCGTCTGGATCTGGTAGAAGTTCACCGGCATCTGCCGGTAGCTCTTGATCTGGTTGCGCGCGATGTCGGTGATCACTTCCTCGTGCGTCGGCCCGATCACGAAATCGTTGTCCTTGCGGTCCTTGAAGCGCAGCAGCTCGGGACCGTACTGCTCCCAGCGGCCCGACTCCTGCCACAGCTCGGCCGGCTGCACGGCCGGCATCAGCAGCTCGATCGCGCCGGCCCGGTTCATTTCCTCGCGCACGATCGCCTCGACCTTGCGAATCGAACGCAGGCCGATCGGCAGGTAGTTATAGATGCCGCCGGCGACGCGACGGATCATGCCGGCGCGCACCATCAGCTTGTGGCTGACGATCTCTGCGTCGGCGGGTGCCTCTTTCAGGGTGCCGATAAAGAAACGGGAAGCTTTCATGCGGACGGTTCCAAAAACGGCGCCCCCAGGCGGGGCGCCCGAAAAAGATTCAAGGAGAAAAAGCTGCGCGCAGCGAACGGATCGCGCAGATGACTTGGCAGACAAATCAGGGACAACTCAGCCGCCGCGCGCTGCGCGGTTTCGCTCCGTTACGGTGCGCGGCGCCCGTTATCTGTTTATAATCAAAGCAATTTTAAAGGATTCGAAGGTGGTTGTATGCTGGATCGTGAAGGCTTTCGCCCGAACGTCGGCATCATCCTCTTGAACGCGCACAACGAGGTGTTTTGGGGCAAGCGGCTCCGCGAGCACTCCTGGCAGTTTCCTCAAGGTGGGATCAAGTACGGCGAGACCCCCATGCAGGCGATGTACCGGGAACTGCACGAGGAAACCGGCCTGCACCCGGAGCACGTCAAGATAATCGGCCGCACGCGCGACTGGTTGCGTTATGAGGTGCCTGACAAGTTCATCAAGCGTGAGGTACGCGGTCATTACCGCGGCCAGAAACAGATCTGGTTCCTGCTGCGGATGGTTGGACGCGATTGCGATATTTGCTTGCGCGCAACCGACCACCCGGAGTTCGATGCGTGGCGCTGGAACGAGTACTGGGTGCCGCTCGACGCGGTGATCGAGTTCAAGCGGGATGTCTATCAGTTGGCGCTGACGGAACTGTCGCGCTTCCTGCGCCGCCCGGCGCAGCGGGCCGACAAGCCGCGGAGCCCACGTCTGCGCTATCCGCGCGTCGTGGATTCGCAGTCCCGTCCGACGGCAACGGTTGTCGACACATCGGTGGTGTGTTCCGAGGTCGAAGTGGAAGCGAGCACGCTGGACGAGGCCTCGCAGCCTCGCCTGATCCTCGGCGAATGACAAGTCGGACTGCATGACCGGGCGCGACCTTGATGTCGCGCCCTTTTTTTACGAGGAATGCATATTGAAAGCGATTGCTCTCGCGCTCACATCGATCGCCGCAGCGGCTGTGCTGGCCGGTTGTGCGCACTCGAACACGCCGTCCAACAAGGATGACAGCGCGTTCGTGTACCTGCTGGATCGTCAGCCGGCGTGGAAGGAAAACACCGTCGACACGCTGCCGCCGCTGCCGCAGGCCGGCGACCTGCTGCCGTTCAACGTGTCGCAGAACACGCCGCTCAAGTTCTTCGTCGACGCGAAATCGCTGGCGGTCGGCACCGACGGCATCGTGCGGTATACGGTGGTCGTCACGAGCCCGGCCGGCGCGCGCAACGTCATTTACGAGGGCATCCGCTGCGACACGTATGAGTGGCGCCAGTATGCGGGCCTCAATTCGGATCACGACGGCTGGGACCGCACGGTCGAGAACGACTGGCGCCGCATCGAGAACGGCGAGCTGAACGCGTATCACGCGGCGCTCTACCAGGACTACTTCTGCGCGAACAAGATGCCGTTGGGCACGACGCAGTCGATTCTCGAGAACATCAAGTATCACCGCACCGCGCTGAACCAGTTGCGCTGAGCGCGCGCGGCATCGGGCCGCCACCCTGCCGCATCAAGCAAAAAGCCCGCGTCGCCGCGGGCTTTTGTTCGTGCCGACCGTCAATCAAGCGTCCGGCTCACACCAGCACCAGGTTGTCGCGGTGAATCAGTTCGGGCTCCAACATGTAGCCGAGCACCGTTTCGATCTCGCCGCTGGGCCTACGCTGGATCAGCTTCGTCTCCGCGCTGCTGTAGTTGGTCAGCCCGCGTGCCACTTCGCGCCCGTCGGGGCCGACGCATGCGATCACCTCGCCGCGCGCGAACGCGCCCTGCACGTCGACGACACCGATCGGCAGCAGGCTCTTGCCGCCGGCCGTCAGCTTCTCGACCGCGCCGGCGTCGATCACGACATGCCCGCGCACCTGCAGGTGATCGGCCATCCACTGCTTGCGCGCCGCCATCCGCGCCGTGCGCGCGATCAGCTGCGTGCCGATCGCCTCGCCCGCCGCGAGACGTGCGAGCACGTCCGGCTCGCGCCCGCTCGCGATCACGGTGTTTGCGCCGCTGTGGGCCGCGCGCTTGGCCGCGAGAATCTTCGTCAGCATGCCGCCGCGGCCAAGGCTCGACCCCGCGCCGCCCGCCATCGCCTCGAGCTCGGGCGCGCCCGCGTTCGCTTCGGAGACGAGCGTCGCGGACGGATCCTTGCGCGGATCGGCGGTGAACAGGCCCGTCTGGTCGGTGAGGATGATCAGCGCATCGCCTTCGATCAGGTTCGCGACGAGCGCGCCGAGCGTGTCGTTGTCGCCGAACTTGATTTCGTCGGTGACGACCGTGTCGTTCTCGTTGATGATCGGCACGACGCCGAGCCGCAGCAGCGTGAGCAGCGTCGAGCGTGCGTTCAGGTAGCGTTCGCGGTCCGCGAGGTCGGCATGCGTGAGCAGGATCTGCGCGGTGCGGATGCCATGCTCGGAGAAGCGGCTTTCATAGACCTGCGCGAGGCCCATCTGGCCGACCGCGGCCGCGGCCTGCAGCTCGTCGATCTCGCGCGGACGCTTGCTCCAGCCGAGCCGCTGCATGCCCTCCGCGATCGCGCCCGAGCTGACGAGCACGACTTCCTTGCCCTGGTCGCGCAGCGCGGAGATCTGGGCGGCCCAGCGGCCAATAGCCGCATGATCGAGCCCCTTGCCGTCGTTGGTCACGAGGCTGGATCCCACCTTCACCACCAATCGCTTCGAATCCGCGATGATCGAACGCATCGTGCGCTGTCTCCTGTATGTGATGCCTGGCCCGGCAGGGCGCGATTGAATGCCGGCGCCGGGCAGCTCGTGCCCGGCGCGCGCCTGCCGCTCAGGCGTCGGTGTCAGATGCCGCCTGCCCGCCGAGCGACGGCGCGTCGCGGAAGCGCACATCCGCCGCGTGGTCTTCCGCCTCGGCCGCGCGATGCGCGTCCGAATGCTCGGCGAGGTAGTCGTAGATCGCGTAGCACAGCGCTTCGCAGCCCTGGCCGGTCAGCGCCGAGATCTCGAACACCGGGCCTTCCCAGCCGAAACGCTCGAGGAAATCCGCGACGCGCGCCGCGCGCTCGCCCTCCGGCACCATGTCGAGCTTGTTGAGCACGAGCCAGCGCGGCTTCTCGTAGAGCGCCTCGTCGTACTTGCGCAGCTCGCCGACGATCGCCGTCGCCTCCGCGACCGGATCGACGCTTTCGTCGAACGGTGCAAGGTCGACCAGATGCAGCAACACCCCCGTGCGCTGCAGGTGGCGCAGGAACTGATGCCCGAGGCCCGCGCCTTCGGCCGCGCCCTCGATCAGCCCGGGAATGTCGGCGATCACGAAGCTCTTGCTCGGCCCGACGCGCACGACGCCGAGATTCGGGGCCAGCGTCGTGAACGGGTAATCGGCGATCTTCGGCTTCGCGTTCGACACCGACGAAATGAACGTCGACTTGCCTGCGTTCGGCATGCCGAGCAGGCCGACGTCGGCGAGCACCTTCAGCTCGAGCCGCAGCATCCGTCGCTCGCCCGGCTTGCCGTCGGTCTTCTGGCGCGGCGCACGGTTCGTGCTCGACTTGAAATGCAGGTTGCCGAGGCCGCCCGCACCGCCCTGCGCGAGCATCACCTTCTGATCGTGCTCGGTCAGGTCGGCGATCAGCTCGCCGGTGTCCATGTCGTTGATGATCGTGCCGACCGGCATGCGCAGCGTAATGTCGTCGCCGCCCTTGCCGTAGCAGTCCGAGCCGCGGCCGTTCTCGCCGTTGCGCGCCAGGTGCTTCTTCGCGTAACGATAGTCGATCAGCGTATTGATGTTGCGGTCGGCGACCGCGTACACGCTGCCGCCCCGGCCGCCGTCGCCGCCGTCCGGCCCGCCGAACGGAACGAATTTCTCGCGGCGCATCGACGCACTGCCATCGCCTCCGTCTCCGGCGATGACTTCGATTCGTGCTTCGTCAATGAACTTCATTCGTTACTCCGCCCAGTATTTCCGCTATTGTGCCGCGCGCCGCCGCACTTGAACAATCGGCCGTCCGGCCAGTTGCGCCCGCGCGGCGACAAAATAAAAAAAGGCCCCGCGACAACTGCGGGGCCTTTCGGCTACGAAGCCCGTGGGTGCCTGAACTTAGGCAGCCGCCGGGACGACGATGACCGTATGCTTCTTGTCCGCGCCCTTCGTCGCGAACTTCACGTGGCCGTCGACCAGCGCGAACAGGGTGTGATCCTTGCCCATGCCGACGTTCTCGCCAGCGTGCATGCGGGTGCCGCGCTGACGCACGATGATGCCGCCTGCGTTGATCGCCTGGCCGCCGTACACCTTCACGCCGAGACGTTTCGACTCGGAGTCGCGGCCGTTCCGGGAAGAGCCGCCTGCCTTTTTGTGTGCCATCTGATTGCTCCTTAACCGAGGCGCTTACGCGTTGATCGCGTCGATGCGCAGCTCAGTGTAGTTCTGGCGGTGGCCGCCATGCTTTTGGTAGTGCTTCCGGCGACGCATCTTGAAGATGGTGACCTTGGCATGACGACCGTGCGACACAACGGTGGCCTTGACGGAAGCCCCACTGACCAGCGGCGTACCGAACTTAATCGATTCGCCTTCGCCCACTGCGAGAACCTGGTCGAGCGTGATTTCTGCGTCAATGTCAGCCGGTATCTGTTCTACTTTCAGTTTTTCGCCAACGGCAACCTTATACTGCTTGCCGCCGGTTTTTACGACCGCGTACATTGAGAACCTCACTCTGGATCCATTTTTCCGCACACCACGCGCGGAAAAGGCGTGATTATACATAGAGTTAGCAGCACTGTCAAAGCCGATCGACGATTGCCACATCGGGGCCTCGGCCGGACGGCCAAAATCGCGCCCGCGGCGCGCGCGACAGCCCGGCATCTGGCGGATTCGACTTATAATCCGCGGCATCACCCAATTACATGATCATGTCGTCGTCCACCGCCTCCCCTTCCCTCAGCGCCGCCCACCTGCTTGCCCCGATCGCCAGCGATATGGAGCAGGTGAATCGCGTGATCCGGCAAAGTCTTGCGTCCGACGTGCTGCTGATCAACCAGATCGCCGAGTACATCATCGGCGCGGGCGGCAAGCGGCTGCGTCCGGCGTTGCTGCTGCTCGTCGCGGGCGCGCTCGGCGAGACGTCGCACCAGCGGCACGTGCTGGCCGCCGTCGTCGAGTTCATCCACACGGCCACGCTGCTGCATGACGACGTCGTCGACGAATCCGAGCTGCGGCGCGGCCGCCAGACGGCCAATGCGCTGTTCGGCAACGCAGCGAGCGTGCTGGTAGGCGACTACCTCTATTCCCGCTCGTTCGAGATGATGGTCGGCGTCGGCAAGATGCGCGTGATGGAGATTCTGTCGGAAGCGACGACCATCATTTCCGAAGGCGAGGTGCTGCAGCTCCTCAACATGCATGACGCGGACGTCGACGAGGCTCGCTACATGCAGGTGATCCGCTACAAGACGGCCAAGCTGTTCGAGGCATCGGCCCGCCTCGGCGCGGTGCTCGCGGGCGCCGACGCGCCGACCGAGGCCGCCGCCGCCGAGTACGGGCGCCGTATCGGCACCGCGTTCCAGATCATGGACGACTGGCTCGACTACGCAGGCACCGCCGAGGCGATGGGCAAGAACGCCGGCGACGACCTGCGCGAAGGCAAGCCGACGCTGCCGCTCATCTACCTGATCGAGCGCGGTACGCCCGAACAGGCGAAGCTGGCGCGCGAGGCGATCGAACAAGGCGGCACCGACCGCTTCGATACGATTTTCGACGCGATCACGCGCTCCGGCGCGCTCGACCACACGCTTGAATGCGCGCGGCAGGAAGCGCAGGCCGCGGCTGCGGCGATCGCCGCGTTCCCGGATTCCATCTACAAGGAAAGCCTGCTCGAGCTGTGCTCGTATTCGACGTCGCGACAGTCGTGAACGCATGCAGGCGGGCGCGAACCGCCTGCCCTCGCCTGCGCTGTTTGGCAATCCGGCCACCGTCTCGCATGACGAGGCCGGTCGAAATGGATCGCAGAATCAGCATCTCGAAAAATTTCTTCACAAAGTTGTTCCATTTTCGAGAAAGCGCTGGTATAGTTATGTTCTTGGCTGATGACGCAGCGGTCTTGAAGAAGACTGCGAAGTCGGAAGAGTCCAAATCGGGGTGTAGCTTAGCCTGGTAGAGCGCTACGTTCGGGACGTAGAGGCCGGAGGTTCGAATCCTCTCACCCCGACCAGATTTGTGAAAAACCGTGCACCGAGGTGCACGGTTTTTTTTTACCCGCACGCCGCGCAACCCGTGCCGCCTACGCGACACTCCCGCGCCACCGGCCTCTGCTATATTCCCTCCATACCTGTCCTTCACTATCCATTCCGACGCGTGGACCAAATTCCCTTATGGGCGCAAATCGGCGCCGTCTTCCTGCTTCTCCTCTGCTCCAGCTTCTTTTCCATTTCCGAGACCGCGATGATGGCGCTCAACCGCCATCGGCTGAAGCATCTCGCCGGCCAGGGCGCGCTCGGCGCGAAGACCACCCAGGGCCTGCTCACGCGCACCGACCAGCTGCTCAGCGTGATCCTGATCGGCAACAACCTGTTCAACACGATCATCCCGGTCCTCACGACGTCGATCGCGCTGCATACGTTCGGCCATAACAACCTCGCGCTGTCGATCGCGACCGGCATCGTCGCGTTCCTGATCATCGTGTTCGCCGAGATCGCGCCGAAGATCGCGGGCGCGACGTTCCCGGAACGCATCGCGCTGCCCGCGAGCATCGTGATCGCGCCGCTGATGCGCGTGCTGAAGCCGATCGTCTGGTTCGTGAACACGCTCGCGCACGGCGTGCTGTGGGTGCTGCGCATCAATACGGCGAAGGGCCGCGACCAGCGGATGTCGGCCGACGAGCTGCGCACCATCGTGCTCGAGTCGAGCAGCTTCATGCCGACCAAGCACCGCAGCATCCTGCTGAACCTGTTCGATCTCGAGAACATCACCGTCGACGACGTGATGGTGCCGCGCCGCCAGATCGAATCGCTCAATTTCTTCGCGCCGCTCGACGACGTCCTGCATCAGCTCGAGACCTGCTATCACAACCGGCTCGTCGTCTATGAGGGCGACATCGACAAGGTGCTCGGCGTGCTGCACGTGCGCAAGACGCTGACCGCGCTGCACAACCAGGAATTCGACCGCGAGACGCTGCGCTCGCTGCTCGCCGAGCCGTACTACGTGCCGTCGGGCACGCCGGTGTTCCAGCAGCTCCAGTTCTTTCAGGAAAGCCGCCAGCGCACCGCGCTGATCGTCAACGAGTACGGCGAGCTCGAAGGCCTCGTCACGCCCGAGGACATCATCGAGGAGCTGATCGGCGAGTTCACGACGTCGATGCCGCGCAGCGCGCGCAAGGGCGGCTGGGACGAGAACGGCGAGTGCATCGTCGCGGCGAGCATGCCGCTGCGCGAGCTGAACCGCTGGCTGCAACTGAAGCTGCCGACCGACGGCCCGAAGACGCTCAACGGGCTGATCCTCGAAGTCCTCGAGGAGATTCCGGAAGACGACGTGTGCGTGAAGATCGGCGACGTGATGCTCGAGGTGATGCGCAGCGACGACCAGGCGGTGCGCACCGTCAAGCTGTTCAAGCCACGTCCGGCGCGCAGCGTGCTCGGCATCGCCGCCAAGGCCCGCTAACGCCAGCCAGGCCCGCCAGGCCCCGCCGAGCCCGCTCTCGCCGATCGCGGGCTCACGCTGGCCGAACGGCCGACTGTCGGCGCCGCCATTGCCGCGCGACCATGCAGAGGTCACGGTAACCAGGCGGCCTCCGCGCCGGCAATCATGCTTTTCGCGCCCACCGACGGGATGCCCGCCATCCCCGATCCCGCTCCGCCCACCAGCCCTCGCCCGCTCGACGCGGCGCAGCTCGACGACGCACCAGCCACGCGCCTGTTGACGGATACGCTGCGCGCCGCGAGCGCCCGCGCAGCATCCGACATCCACGTCGAGCCGTTCGAAACGGGCTGGCGGCTGCGCCTGCGCGTCGATGGCGTGCTGCACGAACATGCGCGGCCGCCCGTTCACCTGCGCGACGCATTCATCACCCGGATCAAGGTGCTCGCGCGGATGGATATTGCCGAGCGCCGCGTTCCGCAGGATGGCCGCCTGCGCATCGCGCTGACCGACCGCGAACGCGGCGACTACCGGGTCAGCTCGCTGCCGACGCTGTTCGGCGAAAAACTCGTGCTGCGCCGCCTTGAAACGCTGCCGCCCGATCTCACGCTTGCAAACCTCGGTTTCGACGCGCAACAGGCCGCCGCACTGGAAGCGGCGATCCACGCGCCGCACGGCCTCGTGCTCGTCACCGGGCCAACCGGCAGCGGCAAGACGCTGTCGCTGTATTGCGCGCTGCAGATGCTCGATCGCGATGCACACAACGTCTGCACGGTCGAGGATCCGGCCGAGATCCAGCTCGACGGCATCAATCAGGTCGGCGTCGCCGAGAAGGCCGGGTTGACCTTCGCCACTGCTCTGCGCGCATTGTTGCGGCAGGATCCGGACGTCATCATGGTCGGCGAGATCCGCGACGCGGAAACGGCCGACGTCGCGATCAAGGCCGCGCAAACCGGCCACCTCGTGCTGTCGACGCTGCACACCAACGACGCGCCCGCCGCGATCGCGCGGCTGCTCGACATCGGCGTCGCGCCATACAACCTCGCAGCCGCGCTGCGCCTCGTCACCGCGCAACGCCTCGTGCGGCGCCTGTGCGCAACCTGCCGCACGCCGTCGGACGCGCCCGCACGCCTGTTGCGCGAAGCCGGCTGCGACCCGTCGGCGCTGGTGTCGGGATGGCGACCGTTCGTTGCGCGCGGCTGCGCCGCGTGCCACGGCATCGGCTACCGCGGCCGCATCGGCGTGCATCAGGCGATGCCGGTTTCAGCGGGCCTGGCCGAACGGATCGTCGCGCGCGCGAGTGTCGGCCAGCTCGCCCGGCACGCCGCCGGCGAGGGCATATGC
>NZ_JAAGPL010000007.1:0-137273 GCF_017104785.1 Burkholderia sp. Ac-20353
CGAAGCGGGCAATGCCCACGTCGATGCCGATGGCGCTGGTCGCCAGTGGCACGGGTGGCTCGACTTCGCGGGCGGTCTGGATTGATACGAACCATTTGTCGCTGGCCTGACTCACGGTGACGTTCTTTAGCGTACCGAGCACGTCCCGGCTCTTGCGATAGCGCAGCCAGCCGAGCTTGGGCAGGAAAATACGGCGGTTAGCCTGGTCCAGCTTGATCTGCTTCGGATCAGGGTAGCGAAAGCTCTCGCGCCGGCCCTTCTTCTTGAAGCGCGGGAAGTCGGCCCGCTTCGCGAAGAAATTGCTATAGGCCCGTTCCAGATCCTTCAGCGATTGTTGCAGCGGATGCGTCGGCGCCGCTTTGAGCCACGGCGTTTCCGTGCCGTTGCGCCACCCGGTGAGCTGCTGGCACAGCCCGGCATAACCTAGCTTCTTCTCGCCCCGCTCGTAGCGCGCCTTCTGCAACGCCAGCGCCTTGTTGAACACGAAGCGACACGCTCCGGCGAAGCGGCGCATGTCGCGCGCCTGTTCGCCAGTCGGCATCAGTTCAAATTTGAAAGCCTGGAAACGTTGCATAGGCGGAGCGTATCACCCACCATTTACGCGCTGTCAAGGACGCCTTCGGCGTCCGCGCTTTCCTTCTCCGGCCTGAAGTCCGGAGCTTGTCGCGCTTCTTGGTCAAACGCAGCTCGCGACGCCTGGTGAGGTTGCGGACTGAATCGAACGGGAAAGGCTTTACGGGTGCGGATGTGGCACGGTGGACTGCACCCTGCTGGCGTCGGTGTTGTTGACCCCGAACGCCTGGCTTTGGACGCGCGATCGGCGGCTCACGCAGCTGGCCGAGCAATTTGGGGCTCGCTACGCACCTGCGGAGCTGCATTGACAGGCGTCGATCGACTTCGAGCCCGAACCGTTGTTGACGAACTCATTTACTTTTTGACGACGATGCGCCGCCGAGTCGCCGTAGCGCTTCAGCACCTATGTATCGATGGCGGAGGTGCCAGCCCCGCGTCGGTCGAGACGCAGCAGCCGTGCGATTGCGGATGCAGCAACATCGGGACGGAGACCCCGAGCAGCCATCGCCCCCGCCCGTCCCGTTCGAACGGCCGCTACATGCTTGCGAAATTGCCGTTCGAATGTCACAAAGAGGAGCTCGACGACTGTCTCTTGATGGCCGAACCCGGACCGACGACGAAGTTCGCGCTGCATCGGTGGAGACCGCGGACGCGGACGGCAGATGCCGACGGCGGATTCAACCGGTCGATGCAACAGCTTGATGGAATCGTTCAGCCGCCCTTATCGAAGCGCCGGCGGGGCTTTCAGTGGACGCTTGCCGTCGATGACGGCTTTTGCTTCGTCAATGGCAGCATCCAACGCCCAGTCTTCGCGACGATAGCCTTCTTCCTCAAGACATTGAACTGGAATTTGCGTGGCGGGCTGAGTATCAGTGTCGTTCGGGATAAGCACGAAGCCGTGGAATCCGAATATCTGCAAATCCGCACCTCCGACGCCATGTTTCGGGAGCGTTTGAACTGAATATTTAAAGCCGTTGTGCATGTTCTCAGCGTGGGCCATGTTCGCCTCCGGCGTGGTCGTCTTTGGATCCTAGCACTAACGAATATGGTGCGACTGCAGCGCGGCCGAATGCTGTTCCGGGCTATCTGCGGACCGGCTGCTCCCGCCCGACGGTCCGATACGGCACCGCCGAGGCGATCTGCTGCCGGCGGAGATCGCGTCGGGCACAAGTCGCCCCCTAGCAGCCGTTGCTACTTGCAAGAGCGGACCTTCACCGACCGGCTCAGCCGTGAGCCCGTGAAGCGAGGGGGTCAGATGGAGGATCTCGTCGGGCTTTACGGCGCGTCAAAAGCCAGAAGACATACGCGGTCGAAGCTCCGGCAATCCATACGGGGAGAATGGAAATTGTCCATTGCGTCTGCCACAAGGGAAGACTCAGCGCTGGCAGTGAACTCGCAACCAATAGATAGCTGATTTGGTACCGGTTCACCCGCTGAAGAATGACTGCCAGCGGCAGCCCGTAAAACCAAGTGAAGAAATAACCAACGGCCGTGCTGTTGATCGACACGCCGATGAGTGATTGAAGCGGCGGCAGGCCCCACACCGAAGGATAAAACCACTCATGCAGCAGGAAGAACAGCCATCCGCTCGTGAACGGAATAATCAGTGGGGCGACAGCTGCAGCAACAAGATGGGCCAGAACATCCTTCACGATCTTCACCCTGTGATGTCCGATAATCTGTCTGCTCATGTCCGCTACCCCCTTTTGGCCAGTGCGCCCTACGTGCGGCCTGGCAATCATGCAGACGCCAGGAGCAGAAGTAAATTAGACGAACAGGACAGGGAAGAGACGCGAACGGCAGCTAAGCGGAACTTTCCCCTCTGACCACTTCTGGCCGATTTTCGCCGAGGTGATCCGGCTGAATCGTTACAATGGCCCAGATGAGCCCCCTTCGACAGCATCGAATGCGAGACATGCTGACTTCCTATTTCCGGAGCGGCGACGCCATCCGCAGTCGACGCGTAAGTGACATCGTTCTATCAGGCACGGTCGACGTGCCTGTGCCCTCTGCACGCCTGCTTGCAGATTGGGAAAGAGAGACATCGTCGCGGCTCGTCCTAGAACCCGGGGAGGTCGAGGCAATGCCTTTGGCGCGAACGCAAGCGCGCTGGCCGGACTACAAGCGCTGCGTGCAGGCAATGTCCGACTGGACGTGCGCGCTAGGACTGCCCACCGTGCTTGCCTCCAGTGACGTAGCCCTTATGGCCTGTCGTGGCGCGAAGTACCACCATGACGGTGCGCAATATGGCGGTGCGGCCTTCTGCAATCTCTTCCTGAGCGAAGACAGGGGGCTGGACTTGCATTTTCCCTCTACGGGCCATCGCATTCCCCTGACCCGGGGAACAGCTGTGATATTCGATACTGGCCAGCCTCATGGCGTCATTCAGCGCCGCAGTAGTAGCTTTAATGTGGTCGACTTCGCGCCGGACCAGGATTGCATCCAGATATTCCTGACCTGGGAGTTTCCCATCGAAGACGCCTATGTTGGGCAAGCACTTAAGGTAGTCTTCGACATCGCCCCTTCGACCTCGCTGCACCTGGATGAGGAGCAAGTCTGGTTGAACGGCGCACCAGCCGCTGTGTGCCCAGAATCTGGTCGCTGGTACCGGGTTGACTAATTGTTCGGGTCACACCTTGGTGTTGCCGTGGCACGCTGGACAGACTTCTGTTCAGCGCGATAGGCGCATGCAGCGAGCGCCGTTGGGCTAACGTCAACGATTTCAGCCTTTGCAATCAAACCGATGACGCGGCGTCGCCACGCCGCAAAGTACCGGGCCATCTCTAAAAGCTCGGCGGAATGACCGCTGTCGGCAGTCTGGCGCTTATCAATGATCGGCGGCGCACGACCCTCTCCGGTCATACGTGATCTAACGCGTGCAAGGGCCGCTTCCAAAGTCAAACGGACATCCGTTTACACCGAGGTCGCAGCGGCTTCTCGGCCGAAGCTGCCTCGTTGGCGTGTCCGCCATGGTCTACGTTGAAATTCGAGTGATTCGCGCGTGTGCGCAAGTGACGCAGCAACTCAACGCGTAACTCGGCATCGGTGCGTGCGGAGTCGGCTGCGGCGATTGCCCGCTGCGCCTGGGTCTTCACGTGCACGACGTCATCGAGCTGCACGGCGACCGTAGCCTGCCACAGTGCGCGCATCTGGTGATGTCCTGCGTGACGTCGGGGATCGCGATCTCGGCCAGTGCACACGACCTCGACCTCGATGCGTGCAGGGCCGCGCGAGGGTGGCCGAGTCGCCCTCGCCAAGCCGGCACCTCCACTCGCCGCTCACCTAGATATATCGGGGAGACGTTGGCGACTCACTGCAAGCGACCTATAGTGAAGAACGCGAGACAGGCGACGGGAATCGCCCAAACGGACGCGTACATGAGGCCGGAAAGTCCCCCCCGATCTGTGCGGAGTCCGGTGCTTTTCACATGTGGGCCCGCGAGAGGATCATGCTGACTTTCGACATGCGACGTGCGCTCCATGGGGGACTGATATTTGCCTGCGCGTCTCTTGGTCCCGTCATCGCATTCGCGCATACTGGGCAAGGTGACATATCCGGTGGCTTGCTCGCCGGATTCAAACATCCGATTTCCGGCCTCGATCATGTCGTCGCAATGATTGCAGTCGGATTGTGGGGGGCCCAGTTGGGGAGGCCCGCGATCTGGCTGCTCCCGGTCACATTCCCGATCGTCATGGCCTTCGGCGCTGTTCTCGGTGGCCTGGGAGTGTCGATTCCCGGGATAGAGGTCGGCATTGCATTATCAGCACTGTCGCTCGGCGCGGCGGTCGCGCTTGCCTTGACTCCGCCGCTCTGGTTCGCGGGTCTGCTGGTTACTCTGTTTGCCATCTGCCATGGACACGCACACGGCGCGGAACTGCCCGGATTCGCGAATCCGATGACCTATGCGATCGGTTTCGTCGCCGCCACTGGCACACTTCACGCCCTTGGCATCCTGATCGGCACGGTCAATCGCTGGAAAGCCGGCAGCTTCGTACTAAGAGTTGGCGGAGCCCTCATTTTCGGCTGCGGCGTGTATTTCCTCACGAACGCGATTCGAGGAGCGTGACGCATGCGTGCATTGCACCGGGTGGTCCGGCCAGCAGCGTGCGGTCTGCTTTTGCTGACGTTTGTTGTGTCAGCCAAAGCGCACGCCGTATATCAGGGCGCGGGAGACTTTTACGCCGGGATGCTGCATCCGCTGACGTCGCCGGAGCATGTGTTGCCCATGCTGGCACTCGGCGCTCTCGCGGGACAGAACGGTCTGAAGCGATGCGAATTCGTGCTTTGGGCGTTTCCGGCCGCCTTTGCGGCCGGCGCGTGCATCGCCCTTTCGATGACGGATCTGCACGGTATATTTCTATCCAACATTCTCTCGGCCGTGCTGCTGGGTTCCCTCCTGGCGGCTGCATTCATGCTTCCTTCATGGCTGATTTTCATCCTGGCCGTCGTTGTTGGCCTGACCCACGGGTACGCAAACGGGTTAGTCATCATTGGCCAAATCCGCCCTGTCGTTTTCATAGCGGGCTTGGTGTTCGCGAGTTTCATCCAGATCGCCTACACGGTTGCAGCGACATCGTTCCTGCTGCGGCTACGTCCCTCCTGGATTGCCATTGCTGTGCGCGTCGCGGGCAGCTGGGCCGCAGCAATTGGTCTTCTCGTGCTGAGTCTCAGTCCACGGTCTTTGCTGCTGTCCTGAAGCCGCCATCTCAATGGCCGTCGGTGGTCTCTCTAGAGTGCAAGCACCGCCAGTCCGGTCGTTCGTTCATAAATCCACATTGTTGCGAAAGCCGTGATGGCGGTCGATCCGCCGTATAGCGTAACCACGCGAAACCAACGACTTGAGCGATAGATGTACAGAATGGGTAACAGCAACAAAACCATTGTGATCTGCCCCAATTCCACACCAATATTGAACCCGGCAAGCGCGACCGCCAGATGGGATGTCGGGAGAGCCATGCTGGTGAGCACGCTTGCGAAACCGAATCCGTGGATCAAGCCAAAAGCAAACGTGACCAGCCAGCGGCGCATTCGCACCAGCGGAACAATATTGTTGAGAGCGGAAAGCAGAATCGTCACAGCGATAGCGACTTCCACCCACCGCGACGGCAACGCCATGTCGTGTAGCGTGGCAAGTGACAGCGTGATTGCATGCGCCGCCGTGAACGCGGTGACGAGCTTCAATACCTCGATCGCCACGGCACCCGGAGAGTCGGCAGGGTACCATTTTTTTCCGTGCAAGACGCAAGCTGCCGGCAACAGCAGTGACAAGAGGAAGAGGGCATGGTCGACGCCGCGCCAGATGTGCCAGATGCCCTCCGCGACGAAGTCGATGAAGATGCGCCCTAACCCCTTCCCACGTGCGTCCAGGATCTCAGTCGGATGACTAAGACCAAGAATAGCCGTGGTCGTGGCGCCGTTGCTCACAACGTGCACGAGGCCTTTGTGCAGCGTGTCCACGTCGGCGAATAGACGATAGTCGATCCCTATCCGGGTCGGTCGAGCCGGGCAATCGGCATTGAATTCCAGAACCGCGTACGCGCCGTCGCTGTGACGGTCGATCAGCATGTCGCCCGGATGAATCACGCACGCTCTCCCGTCACCCGTAAGCTTGATCCGCGTGAAAGCATACGTCTTAATGTCTGCCTCGCGGATCCGGACCTCGCCCCACGTCAGCGTGCCGTCCCCGTCGGCATCGAGAATGAGCGGGTTATCCAGGTCGCGAAGTGCGATATCCCATCGGCCCGCAATCGTTTTATCGCTGACTGTTAGCGTCAAGTAACTGTCACTTGGCTTGTGCGCATGCACCGCGGCGGCCCAGCACAGCATGAGGAGCGCAAGCCACGCGGACGCTGACCGTTTCATGTGGACGAGCCGCTGCGTGTCGCCTGCATCGCGAGGCCAGACCCAAAGACAAGGCATGCTAACCGCGCTTCAAGTCTCGTCAAGGCCGGCGCGCGCAATCGTGCAGTCTTCAGCCATCTCATCGCGGGAGCGGCACGGGCGGGCTGCCGGGCAGCAATTGCCGCCTCCATCAAAATCCGGCAATCCGCCACTTCCTTTTGCACCTGCCAATCGGCCTCAGCCAGGCTAAGCGCTTTTCCCGGGTCGTTAAGGAGTTTCAGATTAAAAATGGCTTCCTCGCGCAAGTGCACGCGATCCCCCCGCTCGGCGGACGCCGCGAACCGGCTCCGCAAGTCTTCGACATGACGCTCCAAATCTGCATTCAGCCCTATCTGTTTCTCTGCGAGCGCCAGGCGAAGGAGCAGGTTGTCGTTGCGGATGTCGCCTGCTAACAAGGCAACGACCTCCTTTGGCCGATTCTGTTCAAGCAAAAAGTCAGCCCAGGCTGCTCTGAGGTACGCGTCGCGCGGATTGGCGGCAAGCGCGTTGCGAAAGAATCGTTCGGCATCTTCCAGCCTGCCCAGCCAGAGCGCCGTTTCGGCTTGATTCACCAGCAGCCAGGGATAGATCGAATCTGTCGGAGGCACCTGGGCCGCAAGACGTTGCAGAAGGAAATAAGCCTGTTCGGGCGTGCCACTGACCGCCGCTACATTGGCGAGGCAGATCCCTGCGATGACGGTACTCGTCAATATGAGCCGACCGCAACTCTGCTTGGCCTCCAAGTAGCGGCCTTGCACTTGCAGGATATTCGCACGAATCAGCCAGGCATCCTGATTGCCGGGCTGTTCGCGAATTGCGTGTTCCAGATCGTCGAGCGCGCTCGCGAAAAGATGATTGCTTTGTCTAACGCTGGCACGCAACACCAATGCGCGCGGCGGCGGGTTTGGCTGTCGCAGCCACGGTTCGATTGCAGCCTCGGCCTGACCCAGGTCTCGCGGGTCTTGATCGCGCCGAAAGCGCTCTAGGTGGCGCTTCGCAAGCTCGGCCGCAAGGTTGAAGTTGTGGCCGCCCGTAGCCAGCGCTGCGTGCAGGCTCGCGATCGCCGAATTTAGTGCATCGTGCGCACGGGGCGGGAGCGTTTCCAGCACCTGTGAGTCCTGTTGCGGCCGCACGGGAGCGGCGTCCGTCAAGGTGCCCGCCAACCCAGCGACGAGACATGCTCCACACAGAACGCGTCGCACGCTGGTCTCCCTTCTAGCGACCGCGGTTCGGTTCGAACGATAGGCCCGTAGCACCTTGATCCAAGTCATACCGGTTACGCTTGCTAGTCGTCATCAGTCGATCGCACCTGGGATCGGCGTGGTCAGATAAGGAAAAGAATTGTCGAATACGCTGTCGTCGATTGCTGCGCCGTCTGTCAGCGGCGCCGCGCCGGCTGGCGCGTCGGACGGCGAGCAGCCGAAAATTCCAGGCTTATTGAATGTGCACAGCAGGCCTATCGCCACCCTGAGTGATGCCGTGACGACGTCGTCCCCTGGCCGCCGTCCGTTTGGAAAGCCAGCGTTGTCGCCAGCCAGGACGCCCAGATTCTTCTGGCTGCCTCTGGGTGTGGGTGGAATAGACGTATTTAAACGCAACATTTCGGACGGTGTGACCGTTCTTAGCTGATTGAGTCCCTGAAATCCAGTAAGGAACGTGAAAACCAGATCGAGGCGCGGGAAATTCGTTGGTGCTTTGGCCGCGGGAAAAAGACTCTCGATCAGCGCCGGTAGCGTGGGATTCGTCACATATTCGGCAAACTGCCCATCGTTCGCGGGCTTTGAATTGTTGAATTTGTCCTTGTCCTTCAAGCCGATCACGAGTTCGTTGACCAGTGGCATGCCGAGCCGGGAAACTTGCGCCCAGCCTCCCTCTGATATTTCTGGCGTGCTGTTAGCGCTACCCGGATTCAACGCAAGCAGCCTATCCCGGCGAATGCTTGACGTCGTCCAGCCGCCGATGACCGGGGAACCGCTCTCACCTATCAGACATTGGGCCGGTACCTCGAGCGCGAGAGAGGTGATGTTCTTGTCGGCCAAATCGTTCTGGTTACCGTTTCGGGGGCCCAGAGGATTTAGATTGAGCAAGTCAAACGTCTTGCCGAGCGCCACCGCAAACGATTCCTTTCTCTGGCCCACAAAGACGCGACCCGGAGCTCGACACCCCGGAATGTTGATCGTGTACACATATTGCCGTGCGTAGAGGGCATAACCACTTACGCTGCCAAACGTCTTGGTCCCTATAAAGTCCGTTGGTTTGGTGAACGTCGTAATGCCGCCCGGGCCCGTGACTACTTCGACAGAACGATCGTGACCGGTGCCACGCAATACGTTAAGCGTGTACGTTTCGTTGACGTTTAGATTCGATGAATCGCCCGCTGACACCGGGCCCGCCTGAACGAGGGGAATCGCCACCTGCTTGCCACCGACGTTCAGTGCGACATTGCGCACTGTATTCTTGAAACGAAATTGAAACGTCAGGTGCGCTCTGGCATCGCCGACATTGTCGATGTGAATTTCGTAAAGCGCATCAGGGTCGAGGGCAAAATAATTAGGGCCGCCGTAGGCATCCTCCAAAGGCGAGTAGTTGGCGATCAACGTCACATAGCCGTGTCGGTTCGGTTCGTAGCTGTTGAACATGTAGAAGTCGGTGCCATCTACCTTCGGCATCTCCGCAATTAGCGGCGCCTCGCGATGGCTAGACGCATAGGCACCGCTCACGGCGGCGCAAAAAAGTAGTGCTGCGGTGAGCACCTGCATTGATGCGAAGCGGACCGGCCGATCCTTAAATCTCGAAATAAGCATGGCAGCTCCTCAACGATACGACGCCGCACCCGCTATTCCCCACACCAGGACACCGTCCTCCATAGGAAAAATTCGTTGCGGCGATGTGGATTTCACGCAATGTTGTTGGCGTTGGAAGACTGGCTTCGCACGACGTGCCGGGTAACGCCCATTGACTCACCAAAGCAAAGGCGCAGGCGTGACGTCACCCGGCGCTCAGGATTGGCCGTACAGGCAAGCGGATGCGCTTGGGGATGGAGGCGCATGGCGCTACTGAGGGGTGTCTAGAGTGCATGCTGGAAGCAAGTGTCCATAGTCGCCGCTTTCCTTCTCATGATTAACTACCGACTACCCCGGACACAAAAAGCTCACCACTGCAGGTGAGCATACTTCTTCATTATTTTTTTAACATAGACGCGCGTCTGACGGATTGCAAGGCGCACTTGAGCTATTTTCGCAATAAAAAATAGCTAAATTTCTTACGAAATGCCGATTTACGTCGCTAAGGTTACCGCCTCATTAATAAACGTTCTTATTATAGGAATAGAAGCTGGCCAAACGGGTTTTCGCTGGGGTAGCTTGGTGGCAACGGGCGTGCGTGTCCAGGCGCGACCAAGAGAATAATCCAGGTGGATCGCAAACCGCCACCGGAGTGCGCACACCGCTGGATCGGCCACCGGATAGCAGCTCGACTGCCCGAGAGCTCAACCCCGACCGTTCTATCAAGGCGACCTGCTGTCCACGTTCCGCAGGCGCTGAGGGTCTCCTTCGGCAGCATGACCGGCCATTCGTTGAGGGAATTTGTTGTCCTTGGCTATGACCGGAGATGGCCGAGAGCCGACCGATGCTGTTGGCCCCAGATGCCCCATAACACTGCCCTGCCACCATCGGCGAACTTAGCTTGAAACAAAGAGCGTCCAACCTGAACACGGGGCTTGGCCGGGAAAAGCGAAAAATCCGCCACATCTCAGCCTAAGCTGCTGATTTGAACGCGAAATCGATCGCTATAGCTCGGACTGCGAGCTCGCCACGCATAGGCACCGCCCGAGAGTGGCCAGTTGCTGCCGCCGGCGACGGGCGGCTTCCCGGCGTCGCGCGTAAGCTATCGGCGGCGCAAGCGCCTGCTCAAAACGATTGCGTTGAATTCCACGAACGCGCCCCCGCTTCGACATCGCAGCATCGCACCAGGCACTCAAACAACGCTCGAACCGAACGTCGCGTCGTGAGCCGGATGCCGACCTCCCAGAATCCCGTAGGATGATACTGCGCACGCGCACAGCTGGCCCGCGACTTCGGATGTCACTATTGCCCACCAAGATTGACGGCATTGCCTCCTGCCTCTGCCCCGGAGTCTCGAACATCATCGCCGATACAGTATGTACAGGCCTTTAGATACGCCTGCTATTTGTCGACGTGTTGCAACGCCACCGGTGCTCCTGCAGCCCTACAAGTCCATCGTAGACGGTCCGCATGGTGAAGAGTCCGCCGGCCCATTCTTCGACCTAACATCTCATGTCCATGGCGAACTCACTGAAACTCAAGCCGGGCCGAGAAGCCCCTCTGACCAAGCGGCTCGGGCCGGTGATCAACGTCACGGTCGTTCTGACCGAGGCCAGCTTCGCATCCACATCAATTGCTCCCATCGAGATCTTTCATTCGGCGGGGAGACTGTGGAACCTGCTCCACGGCGAGAACGCCAGGCCACGATTCGAGGTGCGCGTGGCTTCCGTCGATGGCAACAGCGTCGTGACGCTCTGTGATGTGGGCATCGCTCCGACCTGCGCAATCGATGAGATTGTCGACACCGACATCATCATCCTGCCCGCGTCGGGCCTCGATGTTCAGGATCGAATCGCCAGGACGACGCCACTATTGCCCTGGTTGCGCAAGTGGCATCAGAAAGGTGCCTACATCGCGGGCATCTGCACCGGCGTGGCCATTCTCGCGGAGAGCGGCCTGCTCGACGGGCGACAGGCCACCACGCATTGGGCCGTGGCCGACATTCTCAAGGACAAGTACCCGGCAGTCCTGTGGCGTCCTGACCAGTTCATCACCGAAGACGGCCATCTCTACTGCAGCGGCGGTGTGTACGCCTCGATTGACCTGAGCCTGTTCCTCGTCGAGAAGCTCTGCGGGCACGAGATTGCGCTGAAATGCGCGAAATCCCTGCTGCTGAGCATGCCCAGGAGTAGCCAGGCCGGGTACGCCGTCCTGCCGCTGTCTCTTCCGCACTCGGACGCCAAGATCCGCGAGACGGAGGAATACCTCCAATCCCACATAGCGCGCGACATCTCCATCGACTTCATGGCCGAGCGCATCGGCATGGGCCCGAGAAGCTTCATCAGGCGCTTCAAGGCCGCGACGGGCCACGCGCCGGGTGCCTACGTGCAGTCTCTGAGGATGGCGGCAGCCAAGGAGCTGCTCGAGAACGGCAGCATCCCCGTCGTCACCGTCTCGTCCAAGGTCGGCTATTCCGACCTGGCCTTCTTCAGGCGTCTCTTCAAGCGCCACACTGGATTGACGCCCACCGAGTACCGGGAGCGTTTCGGAAGATTGAACTTCGAGCGTGGTGTGCTGATGGGCGGCTAAGGAAGCCAGGAATCCATCAGGGCGCGCTCATCGGATCGATGATGGCGCTGACTTCCGTGATCCTGGTGATCGGGAATCCACTCAGTTGCGCATGCGCTTTCAGCGAGTCTTCGCTGTCTGCGCGAAAGACGCAGAAGGTCTTGTCCGCGACGACGAACGACTGCTCCCATTGCACCTTGCCTGCCAGTTCGGCGATGGCCACGTTGCCGGCCTTCGCCGTCGATTGAAGTTGCTCGGCATCCAGGCTGCCAACGCCGGGAATGTCTCGTTCGATGAGGTAGCGCTTCATGGTCGTCTTCATAAAGTGGTTGAGGTGCTCCAATCATGGTGAAGACGCGGCGGGCGGGGTAGGCGTCGATGCGGACAAATGCAGGTGGCGAACCTGCGTCGGTCACCTACCAATGGGGTGGCACCATTGCTTCCCGCGTGTTTGTCACGATCGCCGCTGAAGTCTGTCGAACTCGCCATCTGGCCGGTCCTGGCTCAATCGCGGAGCATTGCGGTGCTGCTCGTTCCGACACCTCGCTCCCGAATCGGAACGTCGCGGTATCCCGTCTCGCGAACCCCGCGAATTCGTCCTCGGGAGGGGCTCCCGTCAAAGGGCTGTCCCTCACACCATTGTTGGAGAGAAAAATCATGTCCATCCGCAAACCATCCCCCTTGGCCGTCGGTGCGTTTGTCGCTGCCCTCGGCGCGATTACCGCTACCGCAGCCAACGCGCAGTCCTTCACCGCGCAACAGAAGAAGATCCAGGCCGAGCACACCGTTCTCGTCAAATCCGGCAAGCTCGAGCCCTGTTTCGGCACGGCCGTCAAGGGCCAAAACGACTGCTATGCCGGCCCCGGCACGACCTGTGCGGGTACCAGCACGACCGACTGGCAAGGCAACGCGTTCAAGCTCGTCCCCAAGGGCAGTTGCACGACCATCTCCACGCCCAACGGCCCGGGCAGCCTTTCGCCCAAGGCTTCTTGAGCTGACACGTTGAGCGGGACGGCTTCCTTGTGCGGCCGTCCCGTGATTGATTGGAGCTTGAACGTGCACGATGCGTCGACTTTCTGTTCCTGCAATGCGGAATTCCCACGGGCAGGCGTCGGCTTGAAGCCGGAACACTACCGAACAATTCTCGAGACCTCGCCCGAGATAGGCTTCTTCGAGGTGCACGCTGAGAACTACATGGGCGCTGGCGGTCCGCCGCATCGCTACCTGTCGGCGATCCGTGAGCGCTACCCGCTGTCGATCCACGGCGTCGGGTTGTCGATAGGCGCTGACAGGCCTTTGGCCCGCGATCATCTTCGGCGGTTGAAGGGCCTGGTGGACAGATACCAGCCGGCATTGGTTTCGGAGCACCTCGCGTGGTCGACGCACGACGCGGGCTTCCTGAACGATCTCCTGCCAGTGCCCTACACGATGGAGACACTCGCCCGGGTGGTGAACCACATCGATGAGGTGCAAGAAGTTTTGGGCCGCCAGATGTTGCTCGAGAACCCGTCGACCTATCTCGCCTTCGCCGAAAGCATCCTGCCGGAAACCGACTTCATCGCCGAAATCGTCAAGCGCAGCGGCTGCGCGCTGCTGCTCGACGTCAACAACGTCATCGTCGCGTCGGCCAACCAGGGGTGGGACCCGATCGCCTACCTGGATGGCTATCCACTTGATCATGTTCGGCAGATTCACCTTGCGGGACACCTGCGGGAGACCGACGAATACGGTCGCGTATTGCTCATAGACACGCATGACCGTCAAGTGGACCGGAACGTCTGGAGCCTCTACCGCCATACGATCCGCCGCATCGGCCCCGCTCCAACCTTGATCGAGTGGGACGCCAAGGTCCCGGATTGGCCCGCGCTCATGGCAGAAGCGACGCAGGCGGAGAGGATCATGCTGGAAACAAACACCGAGCGACTGGACCAGCAGCGTCTCGACCGTGAACCGTGCCAACCCTCCAGGTTCGACGATCCTGAAGGCTGCCTCCTTGTCCGCGTAGGGAATCTCTCCCAACGTCAGGCGGCATTCGCGAACGCGCTGCTCGATCCGGCGCGTGCAATTCCGCAAGGGCTCGTCGGCCCGGATGGCAAGTCAAGCGTGAAGCGCTTCAACGTCTATCGCAACAATGTCGTCGCAGGCTTGACGAGCACGCTCAAGGACGCCTTCCCCGCAGTGGCACGCATCGTTGGTGATGAGTTCTTCGCCGCCATGGCGCGCACCTATGTGACCGCTCATCCACCAACCTCTCCCATCATGCTTGACTATGGTGGCGGGTTCGCCATCTTCATGGAGGCATTCGGACCTGCACTCCGAAGCCTTCCTTACCTGCGCGACGTGGCCCGGCTCGAACGGGCATGGCTTGAGGCCTATCACGCGGCCGAGGCGCAGGCACTTTCCGCAGAGACGCTCGCCACGTTCAATGCTGAGGATCTGATGAATCTACGCGTCACGCTGCACCCGTCGCTGCGCATCGTTTCCTCGGAGTTTCCCGTGCTCACGCTTTGGCAGACAAACATCACAGGCGGCGTGCCGACCTGGGTCGACCTGAACGCCGGCGGCCAGGACGTGCTGGTCATCCGGCCCGGCGCCGATGTAGAACTCCGAGCGCTGCCCCCCGGCGGTGGAGCCTTCATCGAAGCGCTGCGCGGCGGTCTCTGTGCACTCGAGTCGACGGAACGTGCGCTGGCAGTCGACGACCGATTCGATTTGGCCGCCAATCTCGCGGGACTCGTGGAAGTGGGCGCACTCATCATGCCTGATCTCGCATCTGGCCGGAGCATCCAATGACGTGGGCGCAGCTGAAAGCCGTCATTGCCGCCGCTTTGGATTGGGTCTGGTCTACCGGAGCCGTTGCGGCGCCACCTGTGGCTCGCATAGCATTGGCGCTGCCCTTCCTGCGTTCTGGACTGACCAGGTGGGACGGCTTGCTGGCGCTGTCACCGGCCACGACGTTTCTATTCGAAGAGCAGTTCCGGCTTCATGTTTTCGGCGGGGCGTATAGGCTCCCTTGGCCTGACTTGCTCGCCTATATGGTCGGATGCGCCGAAATCATCCTTCCGGTTCTACTGATCGTCGGCCTGGCGACCCGCCTCTCGGCGCTTGGCCTTTTGCTCATGACAGGCGTCATCCAGCTCGTGTTTCCGGAAGGTTGGGCCAACTTCCATCTCTATTGGGCCGCCCTGGCGTTCTCAATCATGGCCCTGGGCCCGGGGTGGCTCTCCCTGGACTATCTCGTCCAGCTGCGTACGTCTTCAACCGGATGATGCGTGCATCACGCCTGCCTGTGTTGCAATGGCGAAGTAGTCTCGTTGCTGCGTGAACTTATTCGCCCATTGGTCGGGCGTACCGCGTGAACGGCCTCCTCACGCCCACCGCGCTTTCCCGACGCCGCTTCCCTAGCCGCCTTGCACCCCTGATACGCGGGCGTCGGCACGCGCGAAGCCGTCGAGCGCTATTGTCCCGATCAGCTCTGCGAAGGGAAATCGGCCCGCGGCGTGATCGGTCGTATCCGCAACTCGTCGAGTTTGCCGTCAGTCGTCGTCGCGACGATCTGGTGAAACTGTTTCAGTGCGGAGCAGGCGAAAGGACTCGTCACTGCAAGGCAGCGGCGCGGGTCATAGACGTCCTGCCATCGCTACTGATGCCGCACCCTCAGATCAGCGCCCCGATCGATGCGTGGCTGTCGTCCCGGGCGGTCGCTGCGTTGCGTGCGCACGGTATCAGGACGCTGGCTGACCTGACTGTGCGAATTCCCCGTCTATCGCAAGCACGAGACCTTACATGACGGCCCCAAGCTGCCATGGCACGAACTCGTTGTGCCCGTATCCGTGCAGTTCGCTCTTCGACGCCTGCCCCGACGCGGTCGCGAGCATCAGCCGGAAGATCGCTTCGCCGACTTCGTCGACCGACTGCACGCCGTCGATGATCGTCCCGCAGTTCAGGTCGATGTCGTCCTGCTGGCGCCGCCACAACGCGGTATTCGTGCCGAGCTTCAGCGATGGCGACGGCGCGCAACCGTACGCCGAGCCGCGCCCGGTCGTGAAGCAGATCATGTTCGCCCCGCCCGCCACCTGGCCGGTGGCCGACACCGGATCGTAGCCCGGCGTATCCATGAACACCAGCCCGCATGCGTCGACCGGCTCCGCATAGCGATACACGTCTACCAGGTTCGCGGTGCCGCCCTTCGCAACCGCGCCCAGCGATTTCTCGAGGATCGTCGTCAGCCCGCCCGCCTTGTTGCCCGCGGACGGATTGTTGTCCATGCTCGCGTTCATCTGCGTGCAGTAGGCCTCCCACCAGCGGACCCGTTCGAGCAACTTCGCGCCGACGGCCGGGGACACCGCGCGGCGCGTCAGCAGGTGCTCCGCGCCGTAGATCTCCGGCGTTTCGGACAGGATCGCGGTCCCGCCGTGCGCAACAAGCCGGTCAACAGCCGCGCCGAGCGCCGGGTTCGCGCTGATGCCGGAATAACCGTCAGAGCCGCCGCATTGCAGCCCGACGACGAGGTGACTCGTATCGACCGGTTCGCGCCGCACCTGGTTCGCGTGTGCGAGCATCGCCTTCATCTGTTCGATACCGGCGGCGACCGTGCGGGCCGTGCCGCCCGTCGCCTGGATCGTCATCGTCCTGAGCGTTGCGCCCTCGTGCAGGCCGTGCGCGTCGAGCAGCCCGTCGATCTGGTTGGTTTCGCAACCGAGGCCGACCACGAGTACCGCCGCGAAATTCGGATGCCGCGCATAGCCGGCGAGCGTGCGCCGCAGCAACGCCAGCCCTTCGCCCTGCGCGTCCAGCGCACACCCCTGGCCGTGCGTCAGCGCGACGACGCCGTCCACGTTTGGATAATCGGCGAGCGCCTGCGGGTTCACGTCGCGGCGGAAGTAGTCCGCGATCCCGCGCGCGGCGGTGGCCGAGCAATTGACCGACGTCAGGATGCCGATATAGTTGCGCGTCGCGACCCGGCCGTCCGCGCGCACGATGCCCATGAATTGCGCCCGGGGTCGCGTCGCTGCCGCCAACTTCGCATCCGCGCCGAACGCGTGGTCGCGCGTGAATTCGCCGATCGCGAGGTTCTGCGTGTGGACGTGCTCGCCGGCCGCAATGTCGCGGGTCGCGAAGCCGATGACCTGGCCGTAGCGACGGACCGGCGCGCCGGTGCGCAGGTCACGCACGGCGACCTTGTGTCCGGCCGGCACGAGCCCGCGCACGCCGACTCCCGGGGCGAGCGGCATACCGGCAACCAGTTGCCGGCGCGCGATCACGACGTCGTCGTCGGGATGCAGGCGGATCGCCGGCTCGCCCGCGTCGCGCTCGAGCGCTGCTTCGATTGACGTAACGGCATTCATACAGCGACCTCCGTCGAGGCGGCGCTCGGTGCCGCCGGCGTCGCCACGCCGTCGATCAGGCGCGGCAGCCGCCACGGGTTCGCGTCCTGCAGCGCGGGTGGCAGCGCTGCGTCCGGATAGTTCTGGTAGCAGACCGGGCGCAGGAAGCGCTCGATCGCGGCGCTCCCCACAGATGTGCCACGCGCATCCGTCGTCGCCGGGTATGGCCCGCCGTGGACGATCGCGTCGCTGACCTCGACGCCGGTCGGAAACCCGTTGAACAGCAGCCGACCCACGCGAGTCTCGAGCCGCGCGACCAGCTCGCCGTGGCGCATCAGTTCGTCGGCGTCCCCGAGAAGCGTCGCGGTAAGCTGACCGCGCATCGCGTCGGCAAACGCCAGGAAGTCGCGCGCGTCGTCCAGCTCGACGACGACTGTCGACGGACCGAACACCTCGTCCTGCAACGAAAGACCGTCGAGCAGCGCGTGTCGGTCCGCCAGAAACAGATGCCCGCCGACGCGCTGGCCGTCCTGCACAGCGACGAGCGTGTCGACGCCGGGTGTCGCACGCAGCATCGAGACACCGCGCGCGAAGTGCTGCCGGATCCCGTCGCCGAGCATCTCCTGCGGCGCGGCGTCGCCGAGCGCGTCGCGCAACTGTGCGACGAACGCGCTGAACGCCGGCGACCGCACGCCGAGCACGAGGCCCGGGTTCGTGCACAGCTGGCCGCAGCCGAGCGTCACGGATGCCGCCAGATCGCGCGCGCTCGCCTCGCTGCGCGTGGCGAGCGCGGACGGCAGCACGAACACCGGGTTCACGCTGGACATCTCGGCGAATACCGGAATCGGCTCGGGCCGGGCCTGCGCGAGGTCGAACAGCGCGCGCCCCGCCGCGAGCGAGCCGGTGAAGCCGACCGCCTTGATCGGCGCCGCCTGCACGAGCGCGGCGCCGGCCTCCGCCGTGCCGTAGACCAGATTGAACACGCCCGCGGGCAGCCCGGCGCGCTCGACCGCACGCGCGACCGAATCGGCGACGTATTCCGACGTCGCCATGTGGCCGGGATGCGCCTTCACGACGACCGGGCAGCCGGCCGCCAGCGCCGACGCGGTGTCGCCGCCCGCGACCGAGAACGCGATCGGGAAATTGCTCGCGCCGAACACCGCGACCGGGCCGACTCCGACGCGGTACTGGCGCAGGTCGGCACGCGCGAGCGGCAGGCGCGCCGGTTGCGCTTGGTCGATCCGCACGCCGAGAAAATCGCCGCGACGCACGGTGGCCGCGAACAACCGCAGCTGGTTGCTGGTGCGCGTGCGCTCGCTTTCGAGCCGCGCCGCCGACAGCGCCGTCTCACGGCGGGCTTCGGCGATGAACGCGTCCCCAAGCGCATCGATCCCGTCGGCGATCGCGTCGAGCAGCGCGGCGCGTGCGGCGGGTGGCTTGGCGCGCAGCACCGGGAACGCGCGTGCCGCCGCGTGCGCGGCGTCCGACACTTCGTCGGGCGTCGCGTCGCGATAGCTGACTGCGTGTCGCTCGCCGGTGATCGCGTCGACGCTGTACAGCGGCTCGCCTGCGCCGCGGCGGCGGCCATCGATATGGTGAAGTCCGGAAAGGCTCATGAGTAGGGTCCGAAGTGCAGGAAGAACAGAATGGGCGTCACACCGCCTCGGACGACCCGAGCGTCGCCGTGCGCGCGCGGCGGGCCTGCGCGCCGATGCTCATCAGCAGCAGCACGCCGACCCCGCCCGCTATCGCCAGCGCGAGCATGCCCGCCTGCCGGCTGTGGAAGGCCGTCTCGACCGCCGTCTTGAGGGTCGGCGCGATGAAGCCGCCGAGGTTGCCGAGCGCGCCGATCAGCGCGATGCCGCTGGCGGCCGCGGTGCCGCTCAGGTACGCGGTCGGCAGCGTCCAGAACAGCGGCTGGACGACAACGAAGCCGATCGTCGCGCAGCAGAACGCGAGCAGGACCGGCGCGAGCGCATGGCCGAGCGTCGACAGCGCGATGCCAGCGGCCGCCATCGCCAGCATGGCGATGGCGAACTGGCGATGCCGGCCGCGCGCGTCGGCCATGCCGGTGACCGGACGCAGCGCCAGCAGCGCGCACAGCCACGGGATCGCGGTCAGCAGGCCAACTTTCGCGCCGATCGCGGTGCCGGTCAGCTCCGAGATCCGCGTCGGCAGATAGAAGATCACGCCGTACACGCTGACCTGGATCGCGAAGTAGATCGCGACGAAGCGCAGTACCTGCAAATTGCCGAGCGCGCCCAGCGCCGAGCGCGGGCCGTGGGTGACCTTGTGCTGGTCCTCGGCGGCGATCGCGGCTTCGAGCGCGGCCTTTTCGGCGGCATCGAGCCATTTCGCGTCGCGCGGCTTGCTCACGAGGTAGAAGAACGCGATCACGCCTACCAGCGCCGCCGCGAGGCCTTCGATGATGAACATCCACTGCCAGTTGCGCAGGCCGAGCTGGCCGCCCATCATGTCGAGCAGCAGGCCGGACAGCGGGCTGCCCAGCACAAGCGCGACCGGCAGGCCGAAGTAGTACACGCCGAGCGCCTTGCCGCGCTGGCTTGCCGGGAACCAGTAGGTCGAATAGAGGATCACGCCGGGCGAGAAGCCCGCCTCGGCGACGCCCAGGATAAAACGCAGCACATAGAACGACGTCTCGTCGTGCGCGAACATCATCGCGGCCGACGCGAGACCCCAGGTCACCATGATGCGGCTCAGCCAGACCCGCGCGCCGACCCGGTGCAGAATCAGGTTGCTTGGGATCTCGAACACCGCATAGCCGATGAAGAAGATGCCCGCGCCGAGCGCATAGGCGGCGTTGCCGATGTTCGAATCGACCATCAGCGCCTGCTTCACGAAGCCGACGTTCGAGCGGTCGAGCATCGACAGCGCAAACATCAGCGCGAGAAACGGAACCAGCCGCAGGCGGGCCTTGTGCACGGCGCTGGCGAGCGGATCAGGATGAACGGCTTGGGTCTGCATAAGGTGTCTCCGGTGGCGGGCCGCCACATTGGCGGCCCACATCTGGTGTCGAACGCGCCCGGCCTTCTCGTCGGCGTGCCGGGTCGCAACGGGGGTGTCGCTCAGCGCGACGCGCTGAGCAGGCCGCGCGCGGCCAGGTTGGCCATCAGTGCGCGCATGCCGAATGTCCAAGGCGCGATGCGCTCGCTCGTGCCGACGCGGTTGACCAGCGTGCCGAGCAGGCGGCTCGAGATCGTCACGATATCGCCGGCCTTGTGGGTGAAGCCGCCACCCGCCGTGTCGCGATCCTCGACCGGCGCGAACAGCGTGCCGAGGAACAGCATCGCGCCGTCCGGGTACTGGTGCGTCGCGCCGATCGCCTGCGCGACGAGATCAAGCGGATCGCGGGTGATCTCGTCCATCGAGCTCGTGCCGTGCAGCACGAAGCCGTCCTCCCCTTCGACACGCAGCGCCACCGTCGCGCGCCGCACGTCGTCGATCGAGAAGCTTTCGTCGAACAGCCGCACGAACGGGCCGATCGCGCACGAGCCGTTGTTGTCCTTGGCCTTGCCCAGGAGCAGTGCGCTTCGCCCTTCGAAGTCGCGCAGGTTCACGTCGTTGCCCAACGTCGCGCCGCGCACGCGGCCGCGGCTGTCGATCGCGAGCACGATCTCCGGCTCCGGGTTGTTCCAGACGGAGCCCGGATGCACGCCGATTGCCGTGCCCGACCCCAGCGACGACAGCACCGGCGCCTTCGTGAAAATCTCCGCGTCCGGGCCGATGCCGACTTCCAGGTACTGGGACCACATGCCGCGCGCGATCAGTAGTTGCTTCAGTTCCTGCGCTTGCGCGGAGCCGGGGCGCAGCGTCGCGAGACGGTCTCCGACCAGCGACTGGATCTGCTCGCGCAACTGCGCGGCGCCGTGCGGATCGCCCTTGGTCCGCTCCTCGATCACGCGCTCGATCAGGCTGCCGGCGAACGTGACGCCCGCCGCCTTGATCACCTGCAGGTCGCATGGCGCGAGCAAGTGCGCGGCGCCGGCGTCTCCGGTGTCGGCCGGCGCGTTCGCCAGCAGGCTGTCGAGCGTGCCGATCCACCGCCCCGGCGTGCCGCGCGCGACGGCGACCGGGTCGTCGCGCTCGAGCAGGTCGCTCATCGTCGGCGCGACATCGGACAGGTCGAACACGCCGTCTTCCCGCACGGCCACGAGCGCCGGCCCGGCGGGCGTGGACGCGGTGGCCGGCAGCCATGCGCGCCCGACGAGCATGCCGGCCGCGCCGTCCTCGGGGAGCGTGTTGCGGGCGGTCAGGGCAAGCTGCAGGGTCATCGTCGTCTCCAGGATTGTTGTCAGGGCACGCCGACCGGCATCGCGGCGATGCAAAGCGGATGTCAGCCACTTTAGGGACGATTGCCATAACAATCCAATCGCTTATTCAGTAGAATCGATTCCGATCAGTTATCGATATGACCGGGTTTACCTGATGCGTCCCACGACCGCCCCGCCGCCCTCGGCCATCCTCACCCGCCTGCGTTTCCGCCACCTGCAGTTGCTCGACGTGCTCGGGCGCACCCGCAACCTGCGCGTCGCCGCCGAGCAGATGCACATCACGCAGCCGGCCGCCACCAAGATCCTCGGCGACATCGAGGACATGCTGGAAACGCCGCTGTTCACCCGCCTGCCGCGCGAGATGCGCCCGACCGAGCTGGGCCTGTTCGCGATCCGCTACGCGAGCGCCGCTGTCGCCGACCTCGGCCGGTTCGCCGCTGAGTTCGACACGCTGCGCGCGGGCGGACACGGCCACCTGACGATCGGCGCGATTTCCGCGTCGGCGGCGCAGGTCGTGGCCGCCGGCATCCGCGACATCCTGCGCGAGCGGCCGCGCCTCGTGGTCAAGCTGGTCGAGCAGAGCAGCGACCAGCTGGCCGTCTGGCTCGAGGAGAAGAAGATCGACATCATGGTCGGCCGGCTAACCGAGCCGCGACACCAGGCGATCTTCGATTTCGAGGCACTGGCTGCCGAGCCGGTGTGGGTGGTCTGCGGCCGGCACCATCCGCTGCTCGCGCACGCGCGGCCAGAGCTCGCGGATCTCGCCGCATGGCCATGGGTGCTCTACCCGCCGGCTACCGCGATCCGCCAGCTGTTCGAGGAAACCATTGCCGCTGCGGGCATCCGCTCGGTGGCCGGGATGATCGAGACGTCATCGATTTTCTCGACGCTGCAACTGCTGCAGTCGAGCAACACGTTGTCGCTGCAACCGCGCGCCGCGGTCGAGAAATACGTCGCCGAAGGGCTGCTCGGCCAGTTGCCGGTGCCGATCCGTCGGTCGATGAGCCGATATGGCGTCGTTACGCGCAAGGGCGAGCGGCCGTCGGAGCCGATGGCTGCGTTTATTGACGCGCTTCGCCGGGCCGTTAGCCGCAATGCGGAACAGGAGGGTTGATCGCCGTGGAAGATCGCCGGGCGTCGGTCGAATCTGTTGACCGCGGCTGGCGCGTCCGAACAGCGTCGGAACCTTCACCGTGGATCATCGGTGCCGAATTTGCTTTGACAGGTGGGTGGGCAGCCTCGGTGGCAGGTGGTGTGTTGCTGTTGCGGCGGGCACCGAACCGATCCGAACGAACAGAACACGCAGCCTCGTGATGATCTTCGCCGCGTCGCATCTGTTCGTCCGCCAGATCGAAGCCGATCGCGGCGATCGGCGAGGCCGTGGGGTACCAGTCGGAGGCGGGGTTTCAGCGCGTGTTCAAGAAACACATGGGCTTGAGCCCGGCGCGGTGGCAGGCTCAACGGGAGACGGCGCCGGCACGCGGCCAAACCGCCGCCGGTACGCTGTAGGACTCGTCATCGCCACACGCCGGGCAACTCGGGCGGCCCGTGAAAGTGATGATCGGAGGAGTAACGGGTTGGATCGACGAAGGGATTGCGCTCGTCAAAGCAACATCGACGGAATCTGCGGGTGCCTAGAATAAACGCTGTCGGCAATACGTTTACTCGTTGTATTCGATCGCCTCGATCGCCCGCCGGCAGACTCCCATGGATGCTCGACCCCGCTCTCTCCCCCGCGCTGGCAGCGCGCTCTTGATGACGGCGTCTCTCGCGCTGTTCGTCGCGTGCGGAGGCGGCGGGGGCGGCGGCTCGGGCGTGGCGGCGGCGCCGTCCGTCTCGATGTCGGGCACGGCCGCCACCGGCAGGGCGCTCGCAAATGCGACGATCAGCATCACTTGCGTGCTGGGATCGTCGAGCGCGACCACGGACGCGGGCGGCAACTACCACGCGACGCTCGGCGCGCGTTTGCCCTGCCTTATCACCGCCACCTCGGGCTCCACCGTGCTGCATTCGATCGCGTTCGCCGGCGGCACCTTCAACGTCACACCGGAAACGGATCTGCTGCTGGCGTACATGGCGGCGCAGCTCGGCACGACACAAGGCAGCCTCATCGCGAGCTTCACTGCCAACGCACAGTTTCAGCTGGCGCTCGGGAACCCGAACGACGTGCTGAACGCGCAAGCGGCCGTCGGCCAGGCGCTCGATCAGCGATTCGCGCTCACGCTCGCCGTGCCGAGCTTCCTGACGACGCCGTTCGCCGTCGGGCAGCCCGGCGTCGACACGGATCTCACGGCGCTCGCGCACGCCGGCGCGATCGACTCGAACGGCGAGCCGGACCCTGTCGCCACCGCGCTCATGGCGACGGCGGGCACCCAGCATCCCCTGCCCGTGCTCCCGGTCCCCCCGACAGGCGGCGGCGGTCCCGGCGGCACCGGAACGGGAGGCGGCGGAGGGATGATGTAAATCTGGTATACCCCGACGTTCGCATGTTCGCTTTGACGAACCGCTTCTGGCTGCGTCCGGACCGACGATGTGGTTGGGTCTGCTCACAGCCGTTTGATACGGCACCGCGAGTGAAATAATCGACTACTAGTCAGCATTGACTGCTCTGATTTAATTTGCTTTGCTCGATAATTGCTTGCTCTCTATCATGCTCGCGATGGTCGGCGACATCGCGTTGAGCCGGACGCAGCTGGATGGCCCAGCCTTTATGGGTTGGCAGTGGTGGCTGGCGGATTCAACCGGTCGATGCAACACACTTGAAGCTGCACGGCAGCGAGGGGTGTTGCAATGAAGCAGAGACGGCGGATCTACTATACAGACAGCCAGAAAGCGTTAATGTGGGAGCACTGGCGCAAGGGCGATTCGCAGCAGCAGATCGCCCAGCTATTTGATCGAAACCACTCGTCGGTCCAGAGAATTCTGGCCGAAACGGGCGGCATACAACCGAGGCAACGGCACCGTTCAAGGTTGGCCCTGACCCTTGCCGAGCGGGAAGAAATCTCGCGCTCAGTGGTTGCCGGTGGTTCGATTCGCGCGATAGCGAACCGGCTCGGACGCGCTCCGTCCACCATTAGCCGCGAGCTTAAGCGGAACGGAGGTATGCAGGGCTATCGGGCGCACAATGCTGACGAACTTGCTTGGGAACGAACCTGTCGCCCCCAAGTCTGCAAGCTCGTCAGAAACCGGGAACTCGCGCAGGTCGTGGCAAGCAAGCTCCAGCTGCAGTGGTCGCCCGAGCAGATCGCCGGTTGGCTTAAACACGTGTACGCGGTCAACAGGGACTATCAGGTGTCGCACGAGACCATATACCGCAGTCTCTACATACAAGCTCGCGGTGCGCTCAAAAAGGAATTGCTCGAGCATTTACGGCGTTCGCGAGCCATGCGCCGTTCGCGTCATCACACAATGAAGACGGATGACCACGGCAGAATTTGCGACACCATCCCGATTAGTGAACGCCCCGCGACCGTTGAGGATCGCGCGATACCGGGCCACTGGGAAGGCGATTTGCTGTTCGGCGGCGCGAACAGTCAGATTGCGACGCTCGTCGAGCGTCAGAGCCGCTTCGTGATGCTGGTGAAGGTCGGCAGCAAGGATACGGAAGCGGTCATCAATGCGTTGATTCGGCACGCCGGCAGGCTTCCTCAGGAACGCTACAAATCACTGACCTGGGATCGGGGCAAAGAGATGGCCGATCACACACGCTTCACCGTGGCCACCGACATAAAGGTCTATTTTTGCGATCCGCAGAGCCATTGGCAACGTGGCTCGAACGAAAACACCATTGGGCTCCTGAGACAGTACTTCCCCAAGGGGATCGATCTCTCGGCCCATTCGCAGGCCAAGCTCGACGCCGTAGCCAGGCGGCTCAATGAGCGTCCGCGAAAGACGCTAGACTTCGATACACCGGCTGAACGATCCCATCAAGCCGTTGCATGGACCGGTTGAGTCCGCAGATAAGACTTGCCTGACAGCACGCAGATATGCGTGCGCCTTTCGCGCGTCGATCGGGCCAATGACATCGTACGGATCGCCGATTCAGCGGGTCACCAGCCCCCATGGCCGCGGTCAGTTTTCGGCGAGCGTTCTGGCCAGCCTGCGCGCGTGCTCGGCGAACCGTTCGGCGACCGGACTGAGTGTGCGGTTCCTCAGCGTGATCAGCATCGTCGGCACGGCCCAAGTCGGCAGCTCGATCGCTAGCACCTTGATCCATTCCTGATCTGGACCGAAGTGCAGCAGCGAGTGCGGCATCACGGTGACGAAACGCCCAGTGCGAAGCAGCGTGCGCCGCAGATTCAGCGATCCGGTCAACGTGCGGGCGCTCGGCGGTTTCGCCCCGATGGCACGAAACGCTTCAAAGATCGGCGAGTGCGGCCCGACCTCATTCGGCGACAGGATCCACGGGGCGTCGACGAGATCGGCGAGAGTGAGCCGGCGCCGCTTCACAGCCCATTCGCTGTTATTCGACACCACGATCCGCAATTGCTCGTGAAACAGCGGCTCGCCGCTCATGTCCGGGTCTGGCGCAGCGGTGAATGGCCTCGCGATCACCAGTTCGCAGATTCGCTCGCGCAGAAAGTGAGTCTGCAGCACGGGCGCATCGCCCGATGCAACCGAGAAAACCAGACGCGGATGTCGACGCGACATTTCTTCGATGATGGCCGCAGTCAGCCCTGCCGTAATCGTTTCCACGCATCCGATGCTGAGCTCGCCCGCGTCGGGGTCCGCGAGAAATTCCATCTCGACGGCGCCACGCCGCAATTCGTCGAAGATCGCCGCGCCGCGCTTGAGCAGCGCCTGCCCAAACACGGTTGGCACGACGCCGTGGTTGCTGCGGTCGACGAGCCGGACACCGAGAACGCTTTCCAGATCCGCTATCGCCTTGGATACGGCCGGCTGAGACATGTGAAGCTGTTGGGCTGCCTTTCGCATGCCCCCCGCGTTGATGACCGTCATCAGCGTGTCGAGATCGCGCAGCTTCAGTCGTCGTCGGAGTCGGTCGTCGTCCATGTCCACGCCTATTCTATTTCTTGATCATGCGATGCCAATTTGAAATTATATGTTGATCAAGCGTCAGCCTACGATGCTAACAGGGGCGGCCTGGCGAGCCTGCATGCCGCCGCCGGCGAGTGTTTCAAATATAAGGAGACGGCGATGATCATCCGAATGCTGGTGAATGCGAGTTTCGTTGCGTTGCTGATGCTCGCCGGCCTCGGTGCGGCGTGTGCAGACGACCTCAAGGTTTTCAGCACGCCGACGCTGAAATCGACGCTCGCCGAACTCGCGCCCGAATTCGAGTTGCAGAGCGGCCGTCGACTCGTGACGACATTCGACAATGCCGCGACGCTGAAACGTCGGATCGACGCAGGGGAGGCGTTTGACGTCGCAATCCTGCTGCCCGGTCAGATCGACGACCTGATTCACACCGGCAAGATCGCCTCGAGCACGCGTGCCGACGTCGCGAAAGCCTCAGTCGGAATGGCAGCGCGCGCGGATGTGCCGGTGCCGGATATCGGAACGGTCGACGCATTCAGGCAAGCGCTGATCAACGTCCGTTCGCTGTCGTGGTCGCCGGAAAGCGGGAGCGGAGCCTATCTCGTCGGACTACTCGACCGGCTCGGCATCTCGGACACGGTCAAACCGCATCTCGTACCTGTGCGGGGCGGCAACGTGATCGCGGCTGTAGCGGATGGCACGGCAGACGCGACCGTTATCACGGTGCCGAATATCGTCGATGTCCCGGGCGTCCGGCTGGTAGGTCTGCTGCCGCGCGAACTCCAGCACGACACGGTGTACACCGCGGGCATTGGCCGCGATACGGAGGATCCCACCGCTGCGAGGGCGCTGATCCGTGTACTGACATCGGCCGAAGCGACGGCCGTGTTGCGTAAAAAGGGCTTTGAGCCGCCGACGCCGTAGCCAGGCGGCTCAATGAGCGTCCGCGAAAGACGCTAGACTTCGATACACCGGCTGAGCGATTTCATCAATTCGTTGCATCGACGGGTTGAATCCGCAGTCGACATCTGTCCGATGGCGACAACGTTCGCGTCGCCGTCTCAGCTGTTCGTCACATACCGGCTCGATATGCGAAACCGTCGCGATCCCGGCCATTTCGGACGCCCGCACGAATTCACGAATCGGTGTCGGTCCGATCTCCGCACGCCGACGGCATCGATTCGAACGACACCGATGCCACCGCGTCGCGCATCATTCCACCGCTGCTACCGTGCGGCCTCTTCGAACGGCACGCCGGCAGCGACCTGATCGACGACGGCCACCGCCGCTCGCGCGCCGCCATGCGCGGCCATCCACTCGCTCGTGCGACACGCCGCTTTCGCATACAGATGCGAATCCGTGAGCGCCGCCCGATTCCAGTCGAACATGCCGGCCGGCAGGTCTGCGGGCGGGGCAACCAGGCACCGGTTCGCGCGGTCGACCGGGGCCAGGTATCGAAGGTCGTTCGACGACACCATCGCAATCCCTTCATCGAACCAGATCGGAATCCGGCCGGTGGCAAACGCCCACGGCCCGACGCGATGATGCAGCTCGTTCATCGACAGCTCGTGAGCCGCGATGACGACATTGCCGCCACGCGGGGACAGCACCGCGACCCGGTCGTACAGCGACATCCCGCGTCGCCGCCCGCCTCCCATTCGGCGGAAACACGCTTCGTCCGAGCAAACGAAGATACGCGGCGTAGCCTTGAGCGGCCCCCAGAAATCGGTCAGCCGGCTGCGGGCCTCGCCGATCATCCCGACGATGGCCGCCTGCTCGGCTTCGCCGACCTGCTTCTGCACGTAGATGTCGGTGCCGGCCTGTCGGAAGCCGTAGCATGCGGGGCACGCCGCCGCGGCAGCGGACGGCAACGCGTAGATCATTCCGGCAACGCCCAGCGCGATCGTCGCGGCCGTGACGGCGCCCGCGATGCGAAGGTGCTTTCTCGTGGTTTTTCGAATCATCTCAATGTGCGTCCTTCAAATCATCGCGCACGGTCGGATAGGCGGCAGACCGCGTCGACGCAATTCGATCGAAACCGCTATCCGTCGATCGGCATCAGTTCGTAGCTCGTACTCCGCCCGCCGGAGGACGAACGTCGCAATACGCCATTCGTCACCAGTTCGGTGATGTCGCGCAGCGCGGTGTCTTGCGAGCATTTCGTCAACGCTGCCCATTTGGTGGTGGTGAGCTTCCCCTCGAAGCCGTCGAGCAGACGATTGATCACCTTGACCTGACGTGCATTCATCGGGACGCCCGCGAAGCGCTGCCAGAAGCGCGCCTTCGCCAATACCGCATCGAGCGTCGTGTGCGCCTGATCGATCGCTTGATGCAGCGCATCCAGAAACCAGGCCAGCCACGCCGTCACGTCAAGCGTGCCCCGTTGCGTGCGCTCCAGATTGTCGTAGTAGGCGTTGCGCTCGCGCTGTATTTGCGCCGACAGGCTATAGAAACGCTGGGGGCTCCGATCGGCGCGCGCCAGCACGAGATCGCCGAGCGCGCGCGCAATGCGGCCGTTGCCGTCATCGAACGGATGGAGCGTGACGAACCAGAGGTGGGCCAGGCCCGCACGGATCAACAGGGGTTCAGTCGGCTCAGCGTTGAGCCATGCGAGAAACGCGCCGGTTTCGTTCGCGAGCCGCGCCGCAGGCGGCGCTTCGAAGTGGACACGCTGCCGTCCGATCGGTCCCGACACGACCTGCATCGGGCCATTCGCATCCGTACGCCAGCCACCGACGGTAATCCTGGACATTCCGGAATATCCGGTCGGGAAAAGCGCCGCGTGCCAGCCGAACAGACGCGCTTCGGTAACGGGCGCGGCGGCATTCGCCGTTGCGTCCAGCACCATCTCGACCACACCTTCGACATGTCGGTCGACCGGAGCCAGCGCGCCAATGTCGACGCCAAGTCGACGGGCAATCGACGAGCGCACCGACGCAACGTTCAGGTGCTCGCCTTCGATCGCACTGGTCTTGACGACGTCGTCCGTCAAGACAGCCAGACTGGCCTCATCCCGCAGCGACATGCCGACGTCCGCCAGTCGGCCGGCCAGCAGACCTTGCGCACGGCTGACGTCGGCGAGCGGCGTGGCAAGTGCCGCGAGGTCGAAACGCCACGCGGGCCAGTCGCCGGCTTCCCAAATGAATGTCCATTCTCCGCTCATGATGCGGAGATTATGCCACGCATTGACCGCATCCTCCGATATTCACCGCATATTTTGCGGCGAATATCCGGTCATTCGCCGCACCACTCGCGTGGGCCACCGCCTACGACCGCGCATCCGACGCAGCCCGCCTGTCCGAAGCGCCACCCTGCCCCAGCCGCTGCGCAACGAATGCGACGAACGTGCGCAGCGTGACGAACCCTTCCCGATGCTGCGGAAACACCGCATTGAGCCTCAGCGGCGCCGGCTCGTACGCGTCGAGCACCGGCACGAGCGCGCCCGTGCCGAGCGCCGGGCCGACGATGAAGTGCGGCAGCCGCGCGATGCCGAGCCCGGCGATCGCCGCATCGCGGACAACTTCGCCGTTGTTCGCGACGAGCGGCCCCTGCACGTCGAAGGTGCGCGGCGCGCCGTCGACCCGGAACTCCCAGCCGACCCGCCGCTCGCGGCCATACAGCAGGCAGGTGTGTTCATCGAGTTCCGCCGGCGTCGCCGGCGCGCCGCGCTCGCGCAGATAGCCGGGACTGCAGCACGCGACCATCCGCCACTCGCCTAGCGGACGGGCAACCAGCGTCGAATCCTCGAGCGGACCGATGCGCAGCACGAGATCGAAGCCTTCACCGATCAGGTCGACACGCCGGTCCGTCAGGTCGAGATTGAGCCGCACGGCCGGATGCGCGGCAAGAAACTCGGCGATCAGCGGCGACAGGTGCGTGATCCCGAACGACAGCGGCGCACTGATCTTCAGCGAACCGTGCAGCTCGGTGCTGCGCACCGACATCGCCTGCTCGGCGTCGGCCACCTCGGCGAGGATCCGCTGCGCACGCGCATAGAACTCCTGCCCCGATTCGGTCACGGCCAGGTTGCGCGTGTTGCGCAGCAGCAAGCGCACGCCGAGCGCCGCCTCGAGCGCCATCGTCCGCCGGCTGACGAACTGCTTCGACAGCATCAGCTGGTCGGCCGCCGCCGTGAAGCTGCCCGCATCGACCGTCGCGACAAAGATCCGAAGATCGCCAAGTTCCATATATCGTCCACCGATGATTGTCCACCCATGCGAGACAGTGATTATCTCCCTAACCATTTATTTGTCAAATCGATTGACCTAAGCTTGATCCCAACGAACGGCCGAGCGCACTTCCGCGGTCAGGCCACTTTCAGGACATACCAAAATGATCGAGATCCGTGCAGCAAACCAACGCGGCCGTGCCGAGCACGGCTGGCTCAGTTCCCGTCATACGTTTTCGTTTGCGAATTACTACGACCCGAAGCAGGTCGGCTTTTCGGACCTGCTCGTGATCAACGACGACCGCGTGATGCAGGGTCAAGGCTTCGGCACGCACCCGCACCGCGACATGGAGATCCTGTCGTACGTGCTCGAAGGCGCGCTCGAACACAAGGACTCGATGGGCACCGGCTCGGTGATCGTGCCCGGCGACGTGCAGCTGATGAGCGCCGGCACCGGCGTGCGGCACAGCGAGTTCAACCACTCGCGCGAAGTGCCCGTGCACTTCCTGCAGATCTGGATCGGGCCGGGCGAGAAAGGTGCGGAGCCGCGGTATCAGCAGACCAACATCGCGCCGGGCGACAAGCGCGGCAAGCTCACGCTCGTCGTGTCGCCCGACGGCGACGCAGGCTCGCTGAAGATCCGGCAGGACACGCGGATCTACGCCGGCCTGTTCGACGGCGACGAACGCGCGACGCTCGAACTGGCGCCGAACCGCTATGCATACGTGCACGTCGCGCGCGGCAGTGTGGCTGTCAACGGCGTGACGCTCAGCGAAGGCGACGGCGCACGGGTGCGCAGCGAACAGGCGCTGACCTTCGCGGACGGCAAGGACGCCGAAGTGCTGGTGTTCGACCTGCGTCCGGTCGAAGTAACGGCCGAGTGGGCCTGACAGCAGGTTCGGGCAGGTTCGGGAAGGCTCGGTTGGGCTCGGGAAGGCTCGGGCCCGACTCGGATTACCGGGCCCCGCAACGATGCGGGGCCCTTTTCAACGGAGAAATCGCATCATGGCCAAGGTTCTGGTTCTGTATTACTCGTCGTACGGGCACATCGAAACGATGGCGCAACACATCGTCGAAGGCGCGCAAGCGGTGCCGGGCGTTGAAGTGACGCTCAAGCGCGTGCCGGAAACCATCCCGGCCGACGCGGCCAAATCGATCGGCATCAAGCTGGACCAGGCAGCGCCGGTCGCAACGCCGGACGAACTGGCCAACTACGACGCGATCATCTTCGGCACGCCGACCCGCTTCGGCAACATGGCCGGCCAGATGCGCACGTTCCTCGACCAGACGGGCGGACTGTGGATGAAGGGCGCGCTCGTCGGCAAGATCGGCAGCGTGTTCGCGTCGACCGGCACGCAGCACGGCGGACAGGAAACGACGATCACGTCGTTCCATACGACGCTGCTGCACCACGGGATGGTGATCGTCGGCGTGCCGTATGCGTGCAGCGGCCTCGTCAACATGAACGAAATCACGGGCGGCACGCCGTATGGCGCGACGACGCTGGCCGGTGCGGACGGCAGCCGCCAGCCGAGCGCGAACGAACTCGAGATCGCGCGCTACCAGGGCAAGCACGTCGCGGAGCTCGCGAAAAAGCTCGCTTCGTAAGCGCGTAAGCGTGTTCAGTGCGGCGGCGGCGATCGCGCCGCCGCGCGCGGGCCCAGGCCCGTTACTGGTTACTGGCCGGGTGCCGATGCCGCGCCGGCCGGCGTCTTGCCGGTGGCGGACTTGTCGCCGGTCAGCGAATAGCCGCTGTGCTCGATCTTGCGCAGGTCCTCCGCATGCTTTGCGCGCTTCGCCTTGCGCTCGGCCTTGCGCTTCACCTTGTCGAGTTGCTTCTGGGTCGGCGCGGCGGTCGAAGCCGACGTCGCGCCCGGCGCCGTGCCCGACGCCCCATCCTGCGCGAACACGACCGGCGCTTGCGCAAGCGCCAGACCGACCGACGCCGCCACGGCCAACGTCACCATACGAAACTTCTTCATTACCGGATCTCCTTGTCGATTGTTGATTGTGAATCGGGCGCCAGCGGGCACGCAGCCGGTGTCGGCGTGCGCCGACGGCGTCCACGCAACGTTAGCCGAACACAATCCCGTTGTCCCGACGCGATGTCTGATCTTCCGGATAACGGCCGCGATAGGTCGCCGACGCGTGGCGTGGCGAGCATCGATGCGGCCGGGATCGTCGAATGCACACACGCGGGCGACGCGACGGCTACGCGCGCCAGATGGCGCGACGCTTCAAGTGTCATCACGCGCCTCTGCCTGCTGCAACGGAAGGTGAGAATAAACAGGAGCCGGTGTCGATGGCCGCTGGCATACCGTTGACTCGTCGTGTTCTGCCAAGCGCAGCATTGAAAACCTGATGCGGCAGGTCGGTCGTCGAGCCGAACTGTCAGCGAGCTTACGTTGCGCTACGATATTCGTCAGGTACGTGGTAATTCACCACGCGTGAGGTACGATCCGTCCGGCCCGAATTTGGCCTTTGTCCCTCGCAACGTAACCAGAGCCATGTCCCCTCGATCAAGCACGCCCGAACTCAAAGAGCGAGCCACCGTCGTCTGCCGTCAAGGGCAGAGAGTCCTGCTCGTGGCGCGTACCGCGTCGCGCTGGGCACTGCCGGGCGGCACCATCAAGTCTGACGAATTGCCCCTTGATGCAGCCTGTCGCGAACTCAGGGAAGAAACGGGTTTGATCGCGCTGGAATTGACCTATGTTTTTCAGTTCGGAGGATTAACGAAACTGCACCACGTGTTTGTGGCCGACGTCCCGGTGCACGCCAAACCGCAACCGGGCATGGAGATCACACGATGTCGATGGTTCGGACATTTCGAGGTGAATTCTCTTCCGACCAGCGTGCCCACCCTGCAGATCGTCGAGCTTCTGTACAACCGTTCGCTCGTGAGCGCAGAAGATGGGTCTGCGGGCCAAATAACGTCACCATCGGACACCCCGATTGAATGAGCCGACTGCAACGTCAATCCGCACATGTCGAGGCACCGATGAACAGCACGTACGACTATCACGGTTACACGATCGAAGTGCGATGCGAAGCCGATACCGGCCTCGCTGACGCCTGCACCCAGACCACGAGCAACAGTCGGGGATACGTTGCCGTTGTGCGGGTCCGGATGACCGACACGTCTTCACTAATCTTTACGCCCGTTCGACTGGCAGGCGATCGCGGGAAGCCGTTTGCCGAAAGTCTGGATGCGTTGAGTGCCGGGCGCGCAGCAGGACAGATCATTGTTGATGACCTGCTGCCGAGCGCCTCGATGTGCGACCTGCAATCGCGGAACTAGCGAAGTGGTGCCGGCTCCATTCAGTGTCGCTTTTTGCGCATCATTTCATGACCGGCGTACACGGCGAGGAGTGCGCCGAACATCGTGGCGCTAATGGCCAAGGACTCATCGAACTTGCCGGAGCCACTCACGAGCTTTGAGGCGATTCCGAGGCCAACTCCAGCAGCCACCAATAAGACACCTGCAAGCACACCCCAGACCGGCCCGGCCGGCACATTTTCCCGATTCAGCATATCGCCTCCCATACTTGGTTGTTTTTCCGATCATGTCGGTAAAAAAAACCTGCGACAAGCCATTGGGAGAATATTGAACCGCCAGTGCGGGCATCGAGTGTGTTGCCGGTTTCTACTCGTTGATTCCCTTTGTCAGCGACCAGCGTCTCATCGTTTCACCGCCCTTGAACCGACTCGATGAGCATGTGTCCATCGACACCAGTCGTGATGATCCAGGTTCCTGACCAATTCAGCACGACGATGCTCACGGCGATAGTGGCTCACGACAGCGATCGCCGCGAGCGCCAGCACGAACGTCCCGACCACAATCCCAACCCATGATCCGTCCATCGTTGCCTCCGTCATTGCGTCCAGTTCTTGCGACGGGCGACTTCCACGAGGTCTGGGAGTGATGGTCGATTATCACGCTGACCCGCCTGCTTGAATAGGCCACGCAGGACTTGCCGCATTGCCAGCTTCGCTCAACGAATGCGCGAGACCGCTTTCAGGACGGCATGACCTTCGGCCGTCACCTGAATATGCCGATCATCTGACGCCAGCGGATCGAAGGCGATCAGTTGGCGCTCCAATAACGTGAAAAGCTCTTCGCGGTGGGATTCAATCTGGTCTGGGGCGTCCCACGCCATCATCAACGTGGTGAGTTCGTGCGGACTGAGCATCGTCAGCATAGGCTCCTTGCATCGAAACATTCGGGTTACGGATGCATGCGCCGCCCCATGGCGACAGCACATCGCTGTGGTCGCAACAACAACGCGACGCACGTCGATGACCGCGTGACCGCGGCCGAAGCGCACGCCGTCAGCGTGCGCGTCACGACATTCGTGCGGGTCGGCGCGTGCCTCGCAAGACGCTTAGAAGCGCGGAAGGCTGAGGGAATGAAATTCGACTTGCGATCCGACGATCTTCAACCATTCCACCTGAGTATTCGACGCAATGGCGGCAAGTTGACCGCCGTACGACAGCGCTTTATCGGCGCTCGACTGAAAGAGCTTCGTGTGGTGCGCGATGGATTGCTCCGGAGCCTTGAACGACAGTGTTTCCGACCAATACGAGCCACTTTCGGCAAGCGCCTGTCGAGCCGAGTGCAGGTTCAATTGAATCATTTGCTCGCAACCTTGGAACACCTGATTCGCGAGCGCAAACATCGCGGCCGTTGTGGCTTTGCTTGACGCAACAAGTTGTTCCGGCGTGAAACTCGTCATTCGTACGCTCCCTTGTGTGGTTCGACGTAGACCCCGCATTTGCCCGCCTGAAAGATACGCGGGCGGCAAGGGCAAGCGGGACAACCCCGACTATTTCTCGTCCGAACACAATGTTCGTTTGGCGGAATCATTCTAGCGTTTCAGAATTGAATCAGGGGTGTGGCCATGTAGGTGGATGCCCCAACCCGGAAACGTTTCCAGTCGCACCGATTGAGCGGGCATGCCAAACCACATGAAGCCCGGATCGTCTGAAGCCCGTTACCCAAACTGTTCGCTCAGCGTCGACAGGGCGCTGCATAAGGCGTCAATCGCGCCGGGAGTCGACCAGCGAGCTGTGCACCGCTGGTGTCGCAGACATGAATATTTGTCGCGCTAGACTGTGACGCATTCTTCTGACCACAATGTGGCGACCACGTTTCTTGAGCGCCTCCTGCAGGCGGTCACCGGAGCAAAAACGACGATGACATGACCGGTCGATTCGTCGACGGGAGTCCCCTATGCCAAACAAACACATGTCAAGCCACTTCGACGCTGAGCTGCAGCATCTGTCGTCGAAATTTCTCGAGATGGGGGGCATCGTCGAGTCGCAATTGAATGATGCGATCGCGGCGCTGAACCGCTTTGACCTGAACCTGGTCGAGAAGGTCATTGCAATGGAGCGTCGTCTCAACGAGATGGAAGTCGAGATCGACGCCGAGTGCTGCAACGTGATCGCGCGACGGCAACCGGCTGCGTCCGACTTGCGTCTACTGGTGGCGATCTCGAAGGGCATCACCAATCTCGAGCGCGCTGGCGACGAAGCGCGCAAGGTCGCGAAGCGGACCCGGCGTATTGCCCAGGAGGGTGCAGGCACGAAGATCAACATCGCAGAAATACTGTTGTCCGGTCAGCTGGCAGCGGCCATCATGCGCCGTGCCCTCGACGCATTCGCACGACTCGATACCCGTGCCGCAGCCCAACTCTTGCGCGACGACGATGCGATCGATGATCAATACCGCGGATTCATGCGCAAGCTGGTCACGTACATGGCCGAGGACCCGCGTGTCATCTCCGACGCGCTTGACTACCTGGCCATCGCATCGGCCATAGAACGCATCGGTGACCATGCGACGAATCTGGCGGAACTCGTCATCTATATCGTCAAGGGAACGGACGTCCGCCACATGCCACGTGAGCAAATCGAGCAAGAAGCCCTGCGCAAATGAAAGCTCGTGAGCGGTGCGGTGACCTGGAGCGGTCGGTTGCATCGGACAGAACTTGACTGCGGACCTGGGCTCCACCCGAGTGGTCACCGCCCCTTGATCACAAGCACGACAACCAGGATCGCGACCAGCGCAGCGAGCCACTTCAAGCCGGTGAACACCTTGTCGAGCCTCTCCGTCAGCGCCCCGATGGGATTCCTGTCGTCCGCGCACACCGGCACCTGCGCTAAGCTGCCATCTCCCGGCAGGCTGACTTTCGGGTGATCGATGGCGAGATACACGACATATCCGCTGGCCGTTGCAGGCGCCTCCAAGGTGCAGCCATCCTTATCGGGTCTCAGGAACGCTCGGAATCCACCAGTCGGTGCAGCACCAGACGGGGTCGACGTGTAGACGCCCCGCAGGCACAGCCCCGCCTTGACTGCGGTGACCTGTCCTGCCTCAACGCCGTCGGCAAGCGCCTGCATGCTGCTCGCCGGCACGTCGCACCACGCCCACCACTGGGCCGGTTCTTGCATCTCATCATCGGACTCGTTATAGCCGAGCCTCGCCATGCCAAGCGGATCGTCCGAAAACGTGATGCCCAGTTCGTCCTGCAATTCGCGAAGGCCTCGCCGTTCTGTCACGCCGATCTCGCGAGCCGCGAAGGTGATGTGTACGGTACGCGTGTTGGTCTGCCCTTCCCCAATGATCGACAAACAGCAATCGTCCAGACGCGCCGTGCCCTGGACATAGGTCGCAAGCGTCGAATGGGTTGCCCCGCCGGCCGGCTCCAGTCGCCTGACGACCTGGATATCCTGCAGCGTGAGCCATAGCGACTTCGCCGGGTAGTACGCGTGCACGTTGCCATCGGCCCCGATCTGCTCGAGCGCATGGCCGGCGCACTCCCGGATTTCGCTGCGATTTTGTGCAGCCTCCTGTAGCGGGTCATGGCCTTCATGCCGGTGCCGTCCCTCGTAGCCAGCGAGTTGCCCGGCATCAGGAAATGCCAGGGGTGTCCGGGGCGCAATCCTGACGTTATCGAGAACGTCGTCGTGGCTACGGAAATCTGCAACAGACATTCCAGTACGGCCGATCGATGCAGCACGGGCGCGCGAGCGCATCCCGTATTGCGTATCGACGACGGGAAGCACGTCGCGAGCCGCCGTAGCAGGTGCTAGCTCGGGCATCGGCCCCGCGTGCGGATCCATGTACTGCGATCGAGGCGCATCCGAGACCTTCACGAGCGAAGGAAGCAGCCGGGTCAACAGGTCTGCGTACGGGGTAAGCAGCGGCAAGAACAGGCAGGCCAGTGACAGGTTGAACAACGTATGAAAATCGGCCACTACCCGCCCATTATCTGGTTCGATCCTGACCATCACGCAGCCGATCGGCGTGAGCGCTGCAAGCGCGATCACCACGCCGGCCGACAGAATGAGCAGATTGCCGACCGGCCCGCGCCGGGAAGCCGGATCGTGCGTTGCCGTCCCCTCCAGCACCGGGTGGATTGCAGCACCCAGGTTCGCTCCCATCACGAGTGCGAACGCGGTATCGGGCGGAACGACGTTCTGCGCGCCGAGCGACATGATCAGGAGTACGATTGCCACGTTCGAATCGGCGGCCCAGGTCAGGCCCGCTGCCAGCAAGACGTCGATCAGCGGCACAGTCGATGCGTCGCCCAGCAGCATCCGAAGGCTCGGCGCATCCTCGTAGTCCGTCATCAACTCCTGCAGGTGGTGTAGTGCAAGCAGCAGCAGGCCCAGACCAATGAACATGCGCCCCAACTCATGTGCGCGCGTGTTCGATACCTTGCGGAACATCAGCATGCCGACGAGTACCAGGGCAGGCGACACACTGTCGACTTCAAACGACAACGCCTGCACGATCAACGTCGTACCCACGTTCGCGCCGAGCATGACGGCTAGCGCAGGGACAAGGCCCACGCGCCCCTGCGCGGTGAACTCGCCCGTCATGACGGCGGTCGTCGCGCTGCTCTGCAGCACCGCCGTTACGCCCAACCCGCCGAAGAAGGCAGGGAGTCGTCCGTAAAGTACCCGTTCCAGCAGCGACCGAAGGCCGGCGCCGAATGCGCGTTGCATGCCGGTCTGAAGCATCTGCGTGCCGAGCAGCACCAGCGCAATCGAACCAGCAAGATCGATCAGCGTGAACGTGAATGTCATGACGCTCGCCTGTGGACACAATCCCTGTTGCAAGTGGCGTGCCATCAATGCGCGTCGGGTGCACATAGCGACTTGAAAGCCGAAATACAAAAATTCGCACGCTAAGCGAAAGAAAGTGTTTCAGCGTTGATACAGGCCTGCGGCTCTCGTGCAATGACCTTGGTTAGTTGCCACGGCCACGCGTGCCCGGCGAGCGAGCGGCGGCCTCACTGTCACGAGCCGGCCGCGCATGCCGCCGTTTTTTACGCTTCGACTTGGTTTCGACATTGAAACGCGCAGCGCGAACACGTCCACCGCAATTCACATTGGCCCGCGCTTGCGGACGTCGCTGACCGCGTCGAGCAACTGATACTTGCGGATCTTTTCGTAGAGGGTGCTCTTCGCGATGCCGAGCTGGCCGGCCGCCTTCGTCAGGTTGCCCGCATGACGCGCGAGCGCGCGGCGAATGGACTCCGCCTCGGCCGTCTTCAACGACTCCCCGGCCGCCGCCACCGGCAGGCCCGCAACAGGTGGCACCGCACACGCGTCGACTTCTGCGGCAGCGCCGATCTCGGCCGGCAGCGTGTCGATCGTGATCATCGGGCCATCGGACAGCAGCAGCGAACCTTCGATCGCGTTGCGCAATTCGCGCACGTTGCCGGGCCACGAATAGTTCAGCAGGTGCGCATACGCTTCGTCATCGAACGACCTTGGCGGAAGGCCGTAACACTCGCACAGGTGCGCGAGCCAATGCGCGATGAGCGCCGGCAGATCCTCGCGCCGCTCGCGCAAGCTCGGAATCGACACGGTCGTCACCGCGATCCGGTAGTACAGATCCATCCGAAACGCGCCCTTCGCGACGGCATCCTTGAGCGCGCGGTGCGTCGCGGCGACCAGCCGGAAGTTCACCTTGCGCGGCGCATTCTCGCCGAGACGATAGATCTCGTTCTCTTCCAGCACGCGCAGCAGATGCGGCTGAATATCGAGCGGCATCTCGCCGATCTCGTCAAGGAACAGCGTGCCGCCATCGGCGGCTTCGATCTTGCCCGCCGCACCGGACTTGCGCGCGCCGGTGAACGCGCCTTCCGCGTAACCGAACAGTTCGCTGGCGAGCAGATCCCTCGACAGCCCGCCGCAGTTGAGCGCGACGAATGGACCGTCGGCACGATCGCTTGCCTGATGAATGCCCTGCGCGAACAGCTCCTTGCCAACGCCGGTTTCGCCGAGCAACAACACGGGCACCCGGGACGGCGCGAGCTGGCGAGCCCTTCCGACCGCCGCGCGCAACACGGCACTGACGCCGACGATGCGTTCGAACGCGTGCTGCGGGCCGCCTTGCCGCTCCCGCTCCCGCCCTCGCGCAACCGGGACGGCCCCGCGCGGGTTCGCAACGCCAGCCATCACGATCAGGTAGCCGAGCACGTCCGCGCCCTCGCGCACGGCCTCGATATGGCAGTAACGCAGCCACGCCGGCGCATCCGCGGAAACGACGACGTCGCCGCGCAGCGACAGACCGGACACCACGAAGCCGGCGTCGAGCCGGATATCGAATCCGAGCCGACGCAGCACGGGGACGACTTGCGCATTCGCCTTCACGAGCCGGCCATCTTCGTCGACGACGAGCACCGCGTCGGTGGGCGACGCACCGAAGCGCGATGCGCAACGGTCGAGCAGGCGCATCCGGCGCGCCATCCCTTCCTTCGCGAGCCGACTTTCTATGCGGCCCGCGAGCGACACGGCAAGCGCGAGGCTGTACTGGTTGTAGGTGTCGGCGAGCCCCGACACGTCGATTACGCCCAGAACGTGCCCGTCTCGCGGATCCTGGATCACGGTGGCCGAGCAGGTCCAGCGCTTGATGCCCGCGCAGAAGTGTTCGGCGCCATGGATCTGCACCGGCTGCCTGAGCGCGAGCGCCGTGCCGATCGCATTGGTGCCGCAGTTCAGTTCGGTCCAGTCGCAGCCCGGAATCAGCCCGACTTCGCGCGCGGGCTCGACGATCCGCATGTCGCCTTCCTGCTGGAGGATCATCCCGGCCGGATCGGCCAGCAGCATCACCGTGCCCGTCTGCGCGAGGAAATCACGCGTGTGCTGCATCAGCGGCAGGCTGGCATCGATCAGGTGGGCATTCGACATGCGCCACTGGACGAGGCGGTCTTCGTCGAGCGGCGGCGGCGCGTGATGCACGCCAGGATCGACGTGGCCAACCACGCATCGCTGCCACGAATCGTCGACGACGCCGCGCACGTCGGGCGAGCGCCAGTCGCTTCCCGTCACGAGGTTTTCCCAGGCGGTCATGATGCTGGCGTCATGCTGCGGACTGGGAAACCAGTCCATCGGCGTGCCTCTCTGTTGCATGAGTGTCTCCTGACGGTCCGGTGGGGCGCGAACCGTGGGGCCGTCGTGGCAGCCCTTTCCTGACGTTTGGAATCGCTCGGTCGTAGCGGGCGACGAGCGTTTGCACATCCTACTCCGATCCTCTACTCCGATCCTGTACTCCGATCCGCCACGGGCGGCGGACCCGCGGCAAGTCACAACAAGCAAGGTGCGCGCCAGGGTTCGTTCGCGGCGATCGGATGTGCGGCCCGGCGCGTGTGCTGCACGTCGTCTCGCAACGGCGACCGAAAACAAACCGGCCGTTCGAAAATCGAACGGCCGGAAATCGAACGCTTCCAGACGGGTTTACAAACGCGATACCGAAGCGAGGCCGGCAGGATCGGCCCCGACAACGCGGCCCAATGACGCGACCTCGACGGCATCAAACCTCAGATCATTCCGCGCGCTCCGGAATCGGCAGCTTCACCCACTCAGCGTAAAACGCATCGATGTCGGGCTCGAAGTCGTGAATGACCGGGTACCACGGCGTCGGTGCCTCGACGTCATGCATCGCGCCGCAGGTCGGGCAGTAGTACTCGCGATACACCTGCCATTGCGTGTCGGGTGCCATCAGCCGTGGATAGACCTCGTCCATTTCCTCCGCCGAGTCACGCACGAAGATGCTTGCGTGCAGCTTCCAGTTCTCGCGGTAATCGCAGAACACGTGGCCGCAATCGCATTGCGTGACCCATTTCTTCGTGGCCTTCTGCTGCACGATGTACAGATGCGGACCGAGCGGCAGCACGATGCGGTCCTGCCAGCCGAGCTTTTTCTGCAGCGCATCGACGTACATCTGGAAGCGCTCGCCGTCCTTCGGCATCGACAGCATGCGCAACGTGGTGTCCCAGTCGAGCTTGCCGTCGACCATGTTCCGGATCTGATCCCTGGTGTAAGTAGACATCTCCACTCCTCAATATTGGTTGCACGGTGGCCGGCGCGGGTTACTCCTCGACCAGCACCACGGTATTGACGTCGGGCATCTTCGACAGATCCATGCGGAATTTCGAGCCATACGTCGGCACATCCAGTTCGTCCTCCGTGAGCGTCCACGTGTCCGGCAGATCCCAGAACGTGCGGAACTTCTGCTCGAATTTCGTCGACAGACCGAAACTCGTCGCGAACATGTGCTGTACCTGCGTCGACGCGTGCTTGACCAGGATCCGCTCGCGCTCGCTCTTCATCCACTCGCGCGTCGGCTGCGAACGCGCGAGACGCGCGTTGCGAATCTCGATGCGTTGCAGCGCGGTGGCCTTCGCGTCGACCGTCCAGATGCCGTTGCCGTCCCGGGTCGCCACCGCGCCGTAGACCTTCTGCGCATATTCGGGAAGCAGCAACGCGTTGTTGAGGTCGCGCTCGATCGCATCGATCTCGCGGTCGAGCGGATCGCCGAAGCCCGGGCCGCCGCGCAGGTAGTTCAGATAGAGGTCGTAGTTCGAGTAGCAGTCCTCCGTGGTCATGCACTGCTGGTCGCGCTTGACGACCGCGCCGGCGTTCAGGTGGTTTTCGTAGTCGGGCAGGTCGGGGTTCGTATCGCCGCCGAGCGGCAGGCTCTCGCCGAGCGCGATGCGCTCCTCGATGCCCGTGCGGTGCGCTTCGAACCGGTATCCGGTCGCGGCCGGATAGCCGCCCATCAGGCCCCAGTCGCTGTTCATGTAGCCGTTGCCCATGAAGAACATCGTCCAGTCCTGCGCCTTCCACACCATGCGCAGCGTCTCGAATCCGCAGCCGCCGCGGTACTTGCCGTAGCCGCCCGAGTTCGTCTTCACGTTGCGGCCGAGATACAGCAGCGGTTCGGCCATCTCCCAGATCTCGATGTCGCCCATGTCGCCTTCGGGGTTCCAGATCGCGGCCGCGTGGTTCAGGCCGTCCTTGATCGCGCAGGCCCCGGTGCCGCACGACGACGCCTCGAAGCTGTTCACCGCGTGGATGTCGCCGTCCTGGTTGATCCCGCCGCCCTGCAGCCAGTTCGACGTGTTCGCGTTCCCCGCGTTGACTTCCTCGAGATAGCCGCGGCTGAAGTACGCCTGCGACAGGCCGCGCCACATCGCGCTCCAGCCGGACACCAGGAAATGCCATGCGTACGCGTGCCCCGTGCGGCGATCGTCGGGGTTCATCCACGCGCCCTTCGGCAGGTGGAACTCGGTGCCGAAGTACGCGCCGTCGTTGATGCGCTGCGTCGGCACCAGCGTCTGCGTCATCATCACCCAGAGGCCGCTCGTGAACGCGACCTGGTGCGCGTTGTACGAGTGCCAGCCCCAGCGGCTCGCACCTTCGAAGTCGAGACGCCACGAGCCATCCTTGCGGATCTCCATTTCGACCGGCGAATGCATGATCGAGTCGAGTTTCGCGAACGCCGACGACGTCTGCACGTCGGGATGGTTGTACGGCACGTCGACGAATGCGACCTTGCGATACTTGCCGGGCAGCGTCATCGCCTTGATGCGGGTCTGCAGGCCGCGCCGCCCTTCCTCGATCACCTCGTACGCGAACTTCTCGTACGCGTCGAGGCCTTCCTCGTCGATCACCTCCTCGATCAGGTCGCGGATCATGTGGCAACCGGCGATTCGCGTGCGCTCGTCGAGAATCCAGTACTTCGGCGTGCGTACCGAACGCTGGCTCTCGTGCAGCCAGTCGCGCAGCGGCGTGTCGTTCACACCCGTCTTGCGACACGTGATCATGTAGCCGTCGCCGAACCGTTGCACCTGGCCGGTCGACATCGAGCCCGGCGTCACCGCACCCGTGTCGATCACGTGCGTCACGCCGCCCACCCAGCCGACCAGCTTGTCGTGCGCGAAGATCGGCACGATCGTCGCGATGTCGCACGGGTGGACGTTGCCGATCGAGCAGTCGTTGTTGGTGAACATGTCGCCGGGGTGGATGCCCGGATTGGCTTCCCAGTTGTTTTCGATCATGTACTTGATCGCCGCACCCATCGTGCCGACGTGGATGATGATCCCGGTCGACGTGAGCACGCAGTCTCCCGCGGCGTTATAGAGCGTGAAGCACAGCTCGCCCTCCTGCTCGACGATCGGGCTCGCGGCGATCTTCTTCGCCGTCTCGCGCGCATGCACGAGGCCGCCGCGCAGTTTCGAGAACATCTTTTCGTAGCGGATCGGATCGCGCTCGCGCAACTCGAGACGCTCGAGGCCGTTGTAGTGCCCCGACTCCGCGGTGCGCCCGAGAATGCCGTCACGGAATTGCTTGAGCGTCTGGCCGTTCTTCAGCAGATCGGCGAACCCGATCTCCTTGCTGGACATCATGTTCATCGCGTGTCTCCTTACTTGACTTCTCTGAGATGGAAGAGGCGGTGCTTGTCGAGCTTCGTCGCAAATCCCTTCGGCACCACGAAGGTCGTCGCGTCCGACTCGATGATCGCGGGCCCGACGATCTCGTTGCCCGGCTGCAGCGCCTCCATCCGCCACAGGGTCGCGTCGTGCCATTGCTTGTGCCGGTACAGCGGACGGGTGCCGACGCGCGCGTCGGCGGGCGGTGCGAGGCCACCGGACGCGTCTTCCGGCAGCACCGGCTTCTGCGTGATGACCATCCCGCGCATGATCGCGCCCGTGACCGAGAAGCCCAGTTCGGGCGAGCGCGCGGAGCTCGCATACACGCGGCCGTAGGTTTCCTCGAACGCGTCGACGATGCGGTCCCAGTCGCCCGCGTCGTTTGCGCTGGCAATCGGCGATTCGATCTCGAGATCGTTGAGCTGCCCCATGTACTGCATCCGGAAGCCCGGACGCAGGATCACGTCCTTCTCGCTGAAGCCGTTGATGCGGAATTCCTCGATCACCTTGGCGGCAAGCTCCGACCAAGCCTGCTGAATCGTCTGCGCGGCCCGCGCCTTGTCGGCGTCAGGCACGAGTTGCGGCAGCGCGAGATCGACGCTCTTGTCGTAGCGGTATTCGAAGTCCGCGCACGCGCATCCGAATGCCGAGAAGCCGGCGGCCCAGGCCGGCACCACGACATCCTTGAAACCGAGACCTTCCGTGTAGCCATAGGTGTGGACGGGGCCTGCGCCGCCATACGAGAAGCAGACGAACTCGGTCGGGTTGTAGCCCTTCGCGCTGACGTTGGAGCGCAGGTATTCGCGCAGTTGCAGGTCCAGCAGTTCGATCACGCCTGCCGCCGCGTCTTCGACCGAGAGCCCGAGCGGGTCCGCAATCTGCGCCTTGATATGCTCGCGGGCGCGATTCACGTCGAGCTTGATCTGTCCGCCGAGGAAGTTGTCCGGGTTCAGGTAGCCAAGCACGACGTGGCAATCCGACACCGAGACGGTGGTAAGGCCGCTGTCGGCCCAGCAGGTGCCGACGCGATAGCCGGCGCTGTCCGGGCCGAGCTTGATCGCGCCGCTGTACGGATCGAGCCGCACGAAGCTGCCGGCACCCGCACCGACCGAATCCATCGTGACGAGCGGCAGTGACAGCACGAGGCGGGCCATGTCCGGATCGGACGCGATCGCGAACTTGCCCTTGGTGATCAGCGCCATGTCGAACGACGTGCCGCCGATATCCGAACAGGCGATGTTGTCGTAGCCGAGCGCCTCGCCGAGCAGCTTCGAGCCGATTACGCCGCCGATCGGCCCGGAGACGATCGTGCGCGCGAGTTCCTTCGCCTTCCAGCTGATCGTGCCGCCATGCGTCGCCATCACGCGCAGATCGAATTTCGCGCCGTGCTTGCGGAAGCGGTCGCTGACCTTCTTCAGCGTCTGCCGCGACGGCTCGGCCGCGTACGCCTCGAGCACGGTCGTGTTCATCCGGTGGCTTTCCTTGCGCTGCGGATAGTAGTCGACCGATGCGAACACGGGGATGTCGACACCACTCGCGCTCAGTTCGTCGCGCACGATGTCGCGCGCTTCGCGCTCGCTCGTCGCGTTCTTGTGCGACTGCAGGAAGCAGATGACGATCGCCTTCGCGCCGGCCGCGACGAGTTCCCGCGTGGCCTGCCGCACTTCGCGCTCCCGCAGCGGAATGACGATTTCGCCCTGCACGTCCGTGCGCTCCGTGACGCCACGCGTACGCGACAGCGGCACGAGCGGCTCGTCGTAGCGGTGCGTGTTCAGGTGGATGCGTTCTTCGAGCGCGTAGCCGAGGTAGCTCTGGATCGCGCGCCCCATCAGATGCACGTGCTCGAAGCCCTTGTTGACGAGCAGGCCGACATCGAGCCCCTTGCGCTGGACGACGCGGTTGAGCATCGCCGTGCCCGAATACACGCAGGTGACGAGTTCCGGATAGACGTCGTCGACGTCGCGTTGCCAGTGCGCGAGCGCATCCTGAGACGAGTTGAAGATCGCGAGCGATTCGTCCTCCGGATTGCTTTGCGCCTTGCCGACGACGAACCGTCCGTCCGCACGCACGAAGAAGGTATCGGTCATCGTGCCGCCCGCATCGATGCCCAATACCTGGACTTGCGAAAGTCCTTCCATGGTGATGTCTCCATTGATTGAAGTCGTGATGAGCCGCGTTCGGTTCGACGCGCATTGACGTTCGAACTGCGCCGTCGGCTCATCTGGCAAAAGGCAACAACCGTGCCAAACGATCAATCGGGAGAGTGGATGGCGGCGAAGCCCCGCCGGACGGGGCGCGCAGCGATGCGGCCGAGTGTACGGCCGCTTGATGGCGCTTCGACGCAACGGCCGAGCGACCGGATTCCGGTCTGGCGGGGCGTACGAATGTCGGTCGGCGTCGGCCGCCGGTCGCGCTAGAACCGCGTCGACAAGCCAATCCGCGCGAGCGTCTGCGAGCGGTTGCTCGCCGCGGCCCCAGGCTGCAGCAGCGCGTTGATCCACGCCTGCGTCACCGCGTTGTCGCCGCTCGCCCGCTGGTAGATCGCCTCGACGTAGGCGAACGTGCGCTTCGAGAAGCGGTATTGCACCGCAGCGGTCGCCTGATGCGCGCGGTTGCCGTCGAGCGCCGCGTTGCCGTGCATGTACGCGTAGTCGAGACCGGCCGACCACGGCCCCGAGATCGTCCACAGTGCGCTCGCCTTGTAGACGTCGATCTTCGCGCCGGTCGCGGTGTTCTTCGTGTTCGTGTACAGCAGCATCGCGAGCACGCTCGGGAACTGGTAGTGCGCGCCGAACCCATAATTTCGGATCCCTTCATGACCGTTGCCGAGCTGCGGATACTTGACGTCGACGTAGGCCGCGCCGAGGCCGAGCGGCCCGTTCTCGTAGTTCAGGCCGAAGCTCGTCGTCGCATTCGCGGAGAACGCGCCCGGCACGCCGCCGAATCCGTACAGCGCGCCGACTGTGAAGCCCGCGATCGCGGGGCTGCGGTACTTGACCGAGTTCGGCACGCGCGTCGCGCCCGCCATCCGGTCGAAGTCGAACGATCCGGTCGGGTTGTTCGGCACGCCGAGCGCGGCGAACGGGCCCTGCCGGAAGTCGTAGATGCCGCCGAACAGGAACGCGCCGTCGAACCGGCCGAGCGTCAGCGTCTCGAACATGAAGTCGTACTGATTGCCGAACGTCAGCGTGCCGTAACGGTCGTTCGACAGCCCGACGAGCGACGTGCGGTTGAAAATCTGGCCCGCGCCCGGAATCGTCGAGCCGTTGCCGAGATCGAACTGCGACGTCAGCTCGAACAGCGCCTTGTTGCCGCCGCCGAGATCCTCGGTGCCCTTGAAGGTCAGCAGGTTCGGCGCGAACACGCCGCTATCGAACAGCGTCGTCGCGCCGCCGTGCTGGTTGTTCACGTAGGTCACGCCCGCGTCGATCATCCCCGACAGCGTGACGCTGCTCTGCGCCGACGCGAGCGCCGGCATGGACAGTGCGCATGCGCACGTCCATTTGATCGTGTTGCTCTTCATCTATGTCTCCTGTTTGTCGCTTTGGTCGCGTTGGTCGCGTTGGACTACCTGCCTGCCGACGATGCGCACCGGCACCGCGGTCAATCCGGCACCCTCGCACGGGCCGTCGACGCACCGCCCGTCCTCGAAGCGGAACATCGCGCTGTGATGCGCGCACATCAGCCATTGCGCGTCGTAGGTCCAGAACGTGCCCGGTTCGTAGTTCAGCGGGATCGAGAAATGCGGACAGACGTTGCGATACGCCCAGGCTTCGTCGCACCGGCGCAGCACGACGACATCCGCGCTGTCGGGCGTGCCGGCATCCGCATCGGCGGGCACCGTGTCGTGAACGGCGCCCGCCACGCACAGCGCGCCGCCGTCCGGCACATCGTCGAGCGCGCACAGCCAGCCGCACGCGAGTTCGGCGTTCATCCCTGCCGCTCCGACGCCGTCGCCGGGTGTGCAGCGCTCAGCACGAAATCCCGCCGCACGTCGAAGAACGGCGCATCGACGCCCCACGCGCGTGCGGCGTCGGCGCTGTCGTTGCGCACGTAGTCGACGACGAGCGACGGCTTCACGCCAAACACGGCGTCGGACCCGGCATACGGATCGTCGGCGGCGAACAGCGCGGTGGTCAGCATGTCGTAGCCGGGCGCCGCGATCAGGAAATGCACATGCGCAGGCCGCATCGGGTGCCGGCCGGTCGCCATCAGCATCGCGCCCGCCGGACCGTCGGTCGGGATCGGGTACGGCGTCGGCTTGATCGTCACGAACGCATAGCTGCCGTCGTCGCGGGTCCGGAAGCGGCCGCGCAGGTTGCTCTCGGGCTGGCCGGGATCCTGGCCTTCGTACATCCCGTTGTTCGCGGTCTCCCACACTTCGAGCAGCGCGCCGGCGACGGGCTCGCCCGTCGTATCTAGCACGCGTCCATGCATCACCGCCGTCTCGCCTTCCGTGTGCGCAATCCGCGCGCCGTACGCCGCGTCGTGCGCGCCGTCGCGATAAAACGGCCCGAGCAGGCTGCTGTCGGTCGCGCCGCTGTCGTGCCGGTGATGCAGCGCGTCGACGAGGATCGACAGGCCGAGCGTGTCCGACAGCAGGATGAATTCCTGCCGGATGCCGTCGCACATCTTTCCGGCCGCAGTCAGGAACTCGATCCCCTGCCGCCACTCGCCGGGCGTCAGCACGACCTCGCGCGCGAAGTCGTGCAGGTGCCGCACGAGCGCGGTCATGATCGTCTTCAGCCGCGCGTCGTCACAGCCCGAGAACGTCGCGAGCACCGTATCGGTGATGCCGTGCACGGCGTCATCCGTAGTCGATTGCGTTGTCATCTCATCTCCTCCTCATGCACGATGCGCGGCCGGCCCGCCGTCTTCATGACGGGCATCGCCACCGGGTGTCGCGCGCGGTTCTGCCGGCGACGCCGGCGCGTCAGGAAACACCACTCGGCGGCCGAGCGGGAACAGCTGCAGGCCGTAGCGTTCCGCCACGAAGCCCCAGATGCCGCGCGGAAAGAACGTCGTCACGACGATCGCGAGCACGCCGAGCCCGATCAGGTACAGCGTCCCGTAGTCGGACAGGAACTTGTTCAGCAGATAGAACAGCAGCGCGCCGATGATCGGCCCTTCGAGCGTGCCGAGCCCGCCGATCAGCACCATGAAGATCGCGAACGCGGTCCAGTTCACCGAGAACGCGGCATCCGGCGAGATCCGCAGGTTGCCGACGAAATACAGGCCGCCCGCGAGCGCCGCGCCGGCCGCGGCCACCACGTACACCGCGAGCCGCACGCGGCGCACGTCGATGCCCTGGCTGCCCGCGGCCACCGCGTTGTCGCGCATCGCGCCGAGCGCGAGCCCCGCGCGCGAACGCAGGAATACGTACAGCAGCCCGAGCGTCGCGACCGCGATCGCGAGCGCGAGCCAGACCGTCAGCGCGTCGCGCAGCGCGCGCGGCACGTCGGCGAGCGCGGTGAGGCTCGTGCCCGATCCGCCGCCAAGCGCGGACACGTTCGCGAACGTGAGCCGGCATACCTCGGCGATCACCCACGTGCCGATCGCGAAATACCCGCCTTCGAGCCGGAACGCGACGAGCGACACGGGCACCGCGAGCGCCGCCGCGATCAACGCGGCGAGCGGCACCGCGACGAACGGCGACACGCCGCACACGTTCGCGAGGATCAGCATCGCGTAGCCGCCGATCCCGAAGAACGCCTGCTGGCCGATCGACACCATCCCGCCATAGCCGGCGAGCAGGTTCCACATCAGCGCGAACACGAGATAGGCGACGAACTGCGTGAGGTCGTGCATCGTGTCGCGGCCGGCCCACATCGGCGCGAATGCGAACGCGACGGCCACCGCGAGCCCGGCCACGAGTGCAACGCGGCTCGCACGGGTCGTGCGGCGCACGTCGAACGTCTGCGCGGCGGCCAACGACTGCCCGCGCTCCATGCCAGTGCCGGTGCTGGCCTGCGACGGCGCGCGCCTGAATTGCATGATCATCGTGTGACTCCTTACGCGGTCTTCGTCTTCGGAAACAGGCCCTGCGGTCGCGCGACCAGCACGGCGAGGAACAGCACGTGGCCGAGCCAGATGCCCCAGCCCGGGTCGAATGCGAACCCGGCCTGCTGCGCGATGCCGAGTGCGATGCCGCCCGCGAACGTGCCCCAGAACGAGCCCATCCCGCCGATGATCACGGCCTCGAATGCATACAGCAGCAACCCGGGGCCGTCCGACGGCGACACGGCGGTGCGCATCGCGTAGAGCGCGGCCGCCGCCGCGATCAGCACGAACGCGATGCCCATCGCGAGCGCGTACATGCGCCGGTGCGATACGCCCATCAACTGCACGATCTCGCGGTCGTCCGACGTCGCGCGCAGCGCGCGTCCGAGCGGCGTCTTGCCGAACAGCCACTGCAGCGCGAAGGTCAGCAGCACGGCAACCGCGAGCGTGACGAGCGGCAGGTAGCCGACCGCGATGCCGCCCGGTAGCGTCACGCTGCGCGTTTCGAAGCCGCCGATCGGCAGCGAGCGCGGGTCGGCCGAGAACAGCTGCTGCAGCACGTTCTGGATCACGATCGACAGCCCGAACGTGACGATCAGCGACGGCAGCGGATCGCGGCCGCTCACGCGGTTGAGCAGACCGAGCTGCAGCAGGTAGCCGGCCGCGAACGCGATCGCCAGCGCGGCCGGAATCGCGAGCGCTAGCGGCACGTGCGCGACGCCCGTGAGCGCGAACAGTACGAATGCCAGCAGCACGATGAAATCGCCGTGCGCGGTGTTGGTGAGCCGCATCACACCGAACACGAGCGACTGCCCGAGCGCGAGCAGTCCGTACAGCGCGCCGAGCAGCACGCCCTGGATCACGAGGTTGACGAATGCGTTCATGCGAGGACTCCGAAATACGCTTGCGTGATCGCGTCGTCGGAGACGTCCGCCGAGACGCCGGACAGCGACACGCGTCCTTCCTGGAAGCAGTAGAACCGCGCCGACACGCTGCGCGCGAGCGCGACGTCCTGCTCGACGATCAGCGCGCTCATCCCATCGCCGACGATCGACGGCAGCGCCGCATAGATCTCGCGCACGACCACCGGCGCGAGCCCGAGCGACAGCTCGTCGCACATCAGCAGGTCGGGATTGCTCATCAGCGCGCGGCCGATCGCGACCATCTGCTGCTGGCCGCCCGACAGCGCGGTCGCGGGCTGGTTGCGGCGCTCCTTCAGCACCGGGAACAGCGCATACACGGCCGCGAGGTTCCAGCGCCCCGGCCGCCCCGAATACGCGCCGAGCAGTAGGTTCTCCTCGACCGACAGGCTCGGAAACAGCCGCCGCCCCTCCGGCACGAGCGCGATGCCCTTGCCGACGATCCGCGATGCGGGCGCGGCGCCGATCGGCTCGCCGCGCCAGACGATCTGCTCGGATCGCGCGCGCAACAGCCCGGCGACGGATTTCAGGAAGGTCGACTTGCCCGCGCCGTTCGCGCCGATCAGCGCGACGATCTCGCCGCGCGCGACCGTCACGTCGACGCCGTAGAGCGCCTGGAAATCGCCATAGAACGCGGTCAGTCCGACCGTGCGCAGCAGTGCGCCGCCGGTGCGTGCGTCGTGTGCGTCATGTGTGTCGTGTGTCATGTCACGCCTCCAAGCCGAGATAGACCCGCCTGACTTCCGGGTCGGCCATCACGTCACGCGGCAAGCCTTCGGCGATCTTCTTGCCGAAATTGATCACGAGCAGCCGGTCCGCGACTGCGAGCAGCGCATGCGTCACATGCTCGATCCACACGATCGTCGCGCCACGCGCCTTGATCTCGCGGATCTCGTCGATCAGCGCGTGGGTCTCCGCGTCGGTGAGCCCGCCCGCGATTTCGTCGAGCAGCAGCAGTTGCGGCTGCGTCGCGAGCGCACGCGCGAGTTCGAGCCGCTTGCGGTCGAGCAGCGTCAGCGATCCGGCGAGCTGGTTCGCGCGGCGCTTTAACCCGGTGCGTTCGAGCACGTCGACGCACAGCGCGTCGGCCGCATCGCCGGCCAGCGCGCCGCCGAACGTCGCGCCGACGAGCAGGTTCTCGAACACCGTCATCGCGCCGAACGGCCGCGGCACCTGGTACGAGCGGCCGATCCCCGCCGCGCAGCGCCGGTGCGCGGACAGCGCGCCGATATCCGCGCCGTCGAACTCGACCTGCCCCGCATCCGGCTTCGCGTCGCCGCTGACGAGGTTGAACAGCGTGGTCTTGCCCGCGCCGTTCGGGCCGAGAATGCCGTAGGTTTCGCCCCGCGCAACCGCGAAGCTGATGTCGTCGGTGACCGTCAGCGCGCCGTAGCGCTTCGAGACCCCGGTCAGCCTGAGCAGCGTGTCCATTGCGCGCCCCCGTCAGCCGATCAGTTTCAGCGGGCCCGTGAGCGGCACGGCCGGCGCGAGCTGGTTGTTGACGATCGCGAGGTCGAAGCGGTGCTTCGTGCCCTTCACCCACTGGCCGCCGACGAGCGGCGTCTTCGCGACATTCTTCACGGGGCCGCTGCCCCACGCGACGCGGCCGACCACGGTGTCGAGCTTCGTCGCCGCGAGCGCGTCGCGCACCGACTCGTTCGAATCGAGATCTTTCGCGCGCTTGAGCGCATCGACGGCGATCTCGAACAGCGCATGTGCGAACCCGATCGGCTGCGTCCACTGCTTGCCGGTCGACTGCTCGTACGCGTCGGCGAGCGCGCGCGCCGGCTGCCCGGTCAGCGACGACTTGAACGGATGCGACGGCGACCACCACACTTCGGTCGACAGCCCGTTGCCGAGATCGCCGAGCGCCTCGATCGACGTCGGGAACAGCAGCGCCTTGCCGATCGAGATCACCTTCGGCCGGAAGCCCTGCTGGCGCGCCTGCACGAGGAAGTTCTTCGCGTCGGGCGGAATCACGACGCCGGTGACGATCTGCGTGTTCGCCTGCCGGAACGCGGCGATCTGCGCGGAGAAGTCCTGTGTCATGCTCTGGAAGCGGCCGGGGTCCTTCAGCGTGAAGCCCTTCTGCGCGAGCACCGGCGGAAAGCCGAGCTTCGGGTCGCCCCACGCGTTGCCGTCGCCGTCGTTCGGGAACAGGCCGCCGACCGCCTTGTTGGTCTGCACCGCCTGCCACATGCCCGTGTAGACGGCGATCACGTCCTCGAGCCCCCAGAAGAAGTGATACGTGAAGCGAAAGCCCTTCTTCGGGTCACCCTTGCGCCCGAAGAACCACGGCTGCCACGGCACGACCGTCGACACGCACGGCGTCTCGTTCAGCTCGCACGCGTCGCACACGGGGTTCGCGGTTTCCGGTGTGCCGGACACCAGCATGATGTCGACCTTGTCCTTCAGGATCAGGTCGCTCGCGACCTCGCCCGCGCGGTTAGGGTTCGACTGGCTGTCCTTCACGAGGATCGAGACGGGAAACGTCTTGCCGCCGATCGCGATGCCGTTCTTCAGCGCGGCCTGCATCTGCTGGATCGTGAAGCGGTCCGCTTCGCCGAACGGCGCCAGTGGGCCCGTCTGCGGAGATACGTAGCCGATCTTCAGCGTGCGCGTGCCGGCCGCGCGCGCCAACGGGGTGAACGAAGGTGCCGCGGCGAGCAGCAGGCCGCTGCCGGCGAGCGTGATCAAACGGCGGCGCATGCCGTCGTGGGGTGGGCGTTTCATTGTCGTCTCCCGAACCTGAATGTCCCGACCGGTCTGGCGCCGGTCGTCTGTTGCGGTTGGCCGCGAATCTGCACCGCGCGCCGGGAATCCGGTGCGCGGTCGGGCGGTCGGCGGTTGCGACAGACCGTTAGTTGCGTTGCATCGGTTGTGTTTTCTTGGTTGCGTAGTGTCTCAGCGCATGCGCGTGCGCCTACCCGGGCCGGCGCCCGTCGTAAGCCGCTTCGAGCAGCGCACGCAAAGGCGCGCGCTCGAGCGGACGGGGGTTCCAGTACGGGTTCTGCAACGCGAGGTCGAGCACCGTGTCGATATCCGTATCCCGCATCCCGAGGTCCTTCAGCGCGAGCGGCGCACCGCTCGACTGCGCGAGATCGAACACGCCCTGCGCCGCATCGTCGGCGCCGAGCGCGGCCGCGATGCGCCGCATCGCGTCGGGCGCCGCGTCGCGGTTGTACGCGAGCGCATGCGGCAGCACGATCGTGTGCGTCTCCGCATGCGGCAGGTTCAGCGTGCCGCCGAGCGTGTGGCACAGCTTGTGGTGCAGCGCCATTCCGACACTGCCAAGCACCGTGCCGCACAGCCACGCGCCGTACAGCGCATCCGAGCGCGCGTCGAGGTCGCGTGCATCGGCGACGATGCGCGGCAGGCCGGCGGCCACTGCTCGGATGCCCTCCTGCGCCATCAGGCTCACGATCGGGTTCGCGTCCTGCGCATACAGCCCTTCCGCCGCATGCGCGATCGCGTTGATCCCGCTCGTCACCGACATCGGCACCGGCAGCGACAGCGTCAGCTCCGGGTCGTAGATCACCGTCTTCGGCAGCACGCGCGGGTCGCGGCCGGTCTTCTTCACGCCCGCTTCGGTCAGCCCGTAGATCGGCGTCATCTCCGAGCCCGCGTAGGTGGTCGGCACCGCGACGATCGGCAGACCCGAATCGAGCGCGATCGCCTTGCCGAGCCCCGTCGTCGAGCCGCCGCCGATCGCGATCGCGCAATCCGCGCCGACCTGCGCCGCATACTCGCGCGCCGCCCGCGCGGTCTCGATCGGCACATGCATCACGGCTTCCGAGAACACGCCGGCCGCGCGCTCGCCGAGCCGCTGCGCGAGCGCCTCGGCCTCCGCGCGCTGCGGCGGCGTGGACAGCACGATCGCGCGCGTCGCGCCGAGCCGCTCGATTTCCTGCGGCAGCTGCGCGAGGCTGCCGGCACCGAAGATGACCCGCGACGGCAGGCCGTTGTAGATGAACGATTGCATCGCCGTGTGCTCCATCAATGGACTCAACGCGGATAGTACGGCGGGATCTGCGCGTCGACGTTCACCCACACCGATTTCGCCTGCGTGTACTCGCGCATCACGTCGAAGCCCATCTCGCGGCCGTAGCCGCTCGCGCCGACGCCGCCGAACGGCGACGCCGGGCTCACGCGCTTGTAGCAGTTGATCCACACCATCCCGCTCTTCAGGTTGCGCGCGAACAGGTGCGCGCGCTGCAGGTCGCGGGTCCACAAGCCTGCGCCGAGACCGTACTCGGTGCCGTTCGCGATCGCGAGCGCTTCGTCGTCGGTGCGGAACGTCGTGACCGTCACGAACGGCCCGAACACCTCCTCCTGCGCGACGCGGTCGGTCGGCTTCGCGGCGACGATCGTCGGCTCGACGTAGCAGCCGTTCGCGAGCGCGGCCGCGTCGGGTGCCTTGCCGCCGGAGAGCACGCGGCCGCCCTCGCCGCGCGCGACGTCGACATATGCGAGCACGCGGTCGCGATGCTGGCGCGACGTCAGCGGGCCCATTTCGGTGGCCGGATCGAGCGGATCGCCGAGCCTGATCGAACGCGCGAGCGCGGTGAATTTCTCCAGCAGCTCGTCGGCGACCGATTCGTGCACGATCAGCCGCGACGCGGCGATACACGCCTGCCCCTGGTTGTGGAAGATGCCGAACGCGGAGCCCTGCACGACCGCGTCGATATTCGCGTCGCCGAACACGACGTTCGCGCCCTTGCCGCCGAGCTCGAGCTGCACCTTCTTCAGGTTGCCGCTCGACGCCTGCACGATCTTGCGACCCACCGCCGTCGAACCCGTGAACGCGACCTTGCCGACGCCCGGGTGCTCGGCAATGTATTGGCCGGCGACCTGACCGAACCCCGGCAGCACGTTGACGGTGCCGTCCGGAAAGCCGACCTCGGCCATCAGCTCCGCGATCGCGAGGCTCGACAGCGGCGTCAGCTCGGCCGGCTTCATCACGACGCAGTTGCCGGCCGCGAGCGCGGGCGCCATCTTCCAGCTCGTGAACATCAGCGGGAAATTCCACGGCACGACCTGGCCGACGACGCCGACCGGTTCGCGCAGCAGGTAGTTCAGGAAGCCCTGCTCGACCGGAATCACCGAGCCTTCGAACTTGTCGGCCATCCCGCCGAAATAGCGGAACGTCGCCGCCGTGCGCGGCACGTCGAGATTGCGCGTGTCGCGGATCGGGTGGCCCGTGTCGAGCGATTCAAGCCGTGCGAGCCGGTCGGCATTCGCGTCGATCGCATCGGCGAGCTTGAGCAGCAGCCGGCCGCGCTCCATCGCCGCGAGCCGGCTCCACGCGGGAAACGCGGCCTGCGCGGCGTCGACCGCGCGATCGACGTCGGTGTGGCCCGCCATCGCGACGTTGGCGATCACCGAGTTGTCGTGCGGGTTCAGCGTCGGCAGCGTCTCGCCGCTCGCAGCGGGCACGAAACGGCCATTGATGAAGAGTTCGGTTTGCATGTCAGTCCTGCATTCGAGCGGTGCTGGCGCACATTCGCAGGCAACACTTCGCCTGCGGTGCCGGCGGTCCGGCACCGTGCGCTGCAACACCAGGGGTTCAGTCGTCCGGTGAGCGCGGCGCGATGCGCCGCACACGTCACATCTGGACGGGGTAAGGCGGCAGCTCGCCGCTCTCGTAGCGTTTCGGCAGGTCGGGCGTCGCGTTCTCCCACACCAGCAGCATCGAGCGCTTCTGCGAGTAGCCCTTGTGGCGGATGTCGGCCGGCATCGCGGCGATGTCGCCCGCGTTCATCGTGATCCGCGCGCGCGGCTCGCCGGTGTCCTTGTCCGCGACGTCCCAGATGATCTGGTCGGACAGCTGCAGGAACCATTCGACGCGGTCGTTGCCATGGAACACCGGCAGCACGAATTCCTCGGTGGTCGGGCAGAACAGGCTCTGCTTGCACACCGACGTCACCGACGGGTTCCACGTGACGTCCGAGCGCGACAGGTACTTGAACAGGTTGAACGCATGCAGCTCGTGCTCGAAGCCGGGCGCCGCGTGCACTTCCGGCTCGTCCTGCTCGACGTCGACGAACTGGCGGTTCACCGGCAGGTCGTCGCGCAGCGGCGAGTCGCCTTCGAGGCCCGGCATCCGCTTCGTCGCGATGCGCGTGCGCTCGATCGCGCCGACGTTGTCGCCATGCTTCGGGCCGAACGCGGAGCCGGTTTCCTCGGGTGCTGCGAACGGATCGAAGCCTTCGTTGACCCAGTCCTTCAGGATCGCCTTGAAGGTCGCCATGATCAGCGGCGTGTCGAACTGTTCGCTGTAGTCGGCGCCCGCTTCGCGAAAGCTCGCGTTGTACGCGCCCGCATACATGTCGACGCGGCCGTAATGGTTGCGCGTGCCGATCACGTCGTCGAAGTTCACCCAACCGTAGAAGAAGCCCCACGCGACGTCGCGCATCATCGCGCGCAGGAAGTCGTCGGCATGCATCTGGTGCGAACGCTGCTGGCCTTTCGACGGCCACTTGACGGTGACGAAGTACGCATCGCGGGTGAACTCGAAATCGCCGAGACGGAACGTGCGATAGCCGGTGACCGAATCCGGGTCGGTCGCGGTGACGTGTTGCTGGTGCGGTGCGGATTGCATGACGGGCTCCTGTCGAAATCGTTGGGCGGCGGCGGAAACGGCGTGCCGCATGTCAATGGATGCAGATGTCGGCCCACTTCTCGACCGAGCACGAACCGAGGATCGTCTGCTGCAGCAGCACGCCGGGCTTCGTGGCCTCGAAGCGGTACGCGGCGCCCGCCGGCAGCAGCACCTGGTGGCCGCGGCGCAGCCGCACGTAGCCCATGCTGACGCCCTGCGGTTCTGCGTCGAGCCGCACGGTGCCCTCGATGTCCGGCTGCACCGGCGCGGCCGCAGGCTTGATGAAGTGCACGGTGATCTCGCCATCGAGCGCGATCGCGAACTCGTCGTGCGACGCGGCAAACCACGGCGACGCGCCCTCCGCGCGCAGCGTTTCGATCACGTACTTGAGGTTCTTGCCGACGACGACCTTCTCGTACGGCGCCGAGCGGCTCGCCACCTCGAACACGTTCGACATCGCGTAGTGTTCGGGCCGGCCGCTGATGATTTCGATGGAGCCCTTCCGGTAATCGTCGAGGCTGCCGAGTCGCGTGAGCTGCATTGCTGTCTCCATGTCCGTTGAACGTTGGTGTCCGTTGGCATGAAGATTAGGCGGAGGCAGCCGGTCGCGGCAATGGTCCGAGGTTCGGGTTTCGCGAACGTCGCGTGCGCCGATAGGCGGCTAGGGAAACTACTTAAACTCAGAGGAATGGCGCGCGGGTGCCCGCTCGCACCGCGCTGCCGCCGCCCGCGCTACGCGAGTTCGTCGTCGACGCTGCCCGGCTCGTCCTCGCCCGTTGCGATGCCGAGCGCCTTGTCCCACTGCGGTTCGCGCGCATAGCGCGTGCGCAGGAAATCGACGAACACCTTGACTTTCGTCGTCGACCGATGCGAGGCCGGGTACACGGCCGACAGCCACAGCGGCGGCGCCGCATAGTCGGGCAGCACGCGCGTGAGCCGCTGTTCGAGCAGGTCGGGCGCGGCAACCATCGTCGGCAGGTACGCGATGCCAGCGCCCGCGCGCGCGAACTCGAGCAGCAGATGCACGCTGTTGGTCTTCAGCACCGGCGACAGCGCGATCTCGAAACACTCGTTGCCGCGCATCAGCGGCCAGCGGTCACCCCACGGGTAGTACGAATAGCACGCGAAATCGTGGCGCAGCAGGTCGAGCGGGGTTTCGACGGGCGGCTCCTCCTTCAGGTAGTCGGGCGCCGCGCACAACGTGCCGCGCACCGGAAACAGCCGCCGCTCGATCAGCAGGTTGGACGCTGCAGGGTAGATCTGCAGCGCAAGATCGAAGCCCTCCTGCACCGGATCGATCACGCGGTCGTTCACCGTCACGACGAACTCGATGCGCGGATACGCTTCGCGGAAATCGGTCAGCACGCGCGAGAAATGGCCGAGCGCGAAGCCCGGCAGCACGTGCACGTGCAGCGTGCCCGCAAGCGCCTGCGGGTCGTTCGACGAGCGCGCCGACAGTTCGTGCACCTTGTTCACGAGCTCGCTGCACTCGCGGTAATACGATTCGCCGAGCTCCGACAGGCGCACCGCCCGCGTCGATCGATGGAACAGCGGCACACCGAAATGTTCCTCGAGCTGCTTGACGCGCGCGGTGACGACCGATTTCGCGACGCCGAGCTGGCGCGCGGCGCTGGCGAAGCTTTGCGCTTCGGCCGCGCGAACGAAGGCTTCCATCGACTGGAACAGATCCACAGCGTCTCCTGTTTTTGCGGCACCGCGTCGAGGCGGACCGGTTAACGGCGAGTGTAGTGGAGTTCGATGGATGCGTGGGACCGCGGCCCCGACGGCGCCGGCGGCCTTGCGGCGACGCGGAACGCCGGAGGCATGGATCATGCTTGGGCTGCCGGACGATGTCGACAACGCTTGCGGGACGATGCGCGACATCGACGCGCTACCGTCGATTGGCGCCCCTTTTGACACGGTCGCTCAAACCGCCACCGCGCCGCCGCCGCCGATACCTTGCGCTATGCTCGCCGCGATCAACTGCTCGTACACGTCGTACTGCCCGGCAGGAAGTACCGGCCTCAACGTCTGCCAACGCTTCTCCGCACCGAACAGGCGCTCCACGCACCAGCCCACCAGATACGTCGCGGCCAGACAGCCGCCGGCCGTTGCGACATTTCCGTGGCTGACAAACGGCCTGTCGTCGGGTTCGACGCCGGCGGCGCGCAACGCGGTGCGCGCTTCCGGATGCGTCGTGGCCCGTCGCTCGGGCAGCAAGCCGAGCGCGTCGAGAATGAACGCGCCGGCGCAAATCGAACCGATCAGCTGACGGCTCGGATCCAGCCGAAACGCACCAAGAAACGCATCGTCCGCGATCGCGGCCGGCACGCCCTCCTTGCCGCTCGAGAACAGCACGACGTCCGCGCGATTGGCGTCGGCAAGCGGCCCGTGCGTGTCGACGCGCAAGCCGTGCGCCGATACGAGTTCGTGCTTCATGCCGAGGATCCGGACGTTCCAGTCGTGCCGGTTGCGGCCGAGGATGTCCCACATCAGGAACAGGTCGATGTCGGTGAAATGGTCAAACGCGACAAGCGCGATGGTCTTCATGGGGCGGCTCCATTTGTGATCGCCGGTGGCCGGCGAACGGGGGGAAGTTCAAAGGAAACCGCAGTCTAGAGACGCAGGCGATACCATACACATCCTGTACGTTATCGGGATGAAGCCCATGTTGACACGTGACGACTGGATTGCCGCCGGATTCGATGCGCTGGATCGCGACGGATATGCAGCGGTGTCTGCAGAGAAGCTGGCGCGACGGCTGAACGTGACGCGCGGATCGTTCTATCATCACTTCCGCAGTCGGGCCGACTACGTCCGCGCGATGCTCGCGCAATGGGAATTCGACTATACGGCGCGGATGCTCGCATACGCAGCGCAAGGCGCCGGGCTGGAAGACGTGCTCGCGCGCTACATGACGATCGCCGCGGAAAAGCGGCCCGAACGGGAAGTCGCGATCCGCGCGTGGGCGCGCCGCGATCCGCTGGTGGCCGAATTCCAGCGCCGCGTCGACGACACCCGGCTGTCGTTTGCGATGTCGGTTTGCCGCGCGAGAATCAACGATCCGGTGAAGGCCGCGCTGGTCGGCCGGCTCGCGCACCTGTGCCTGATCGGCGGCCAACAGTCCGGCGACCGGCATCAGCCGGCCGGTTTTGCGCATCTCGTTCGGGACGCACTGACGCTGTTGCATGCGGGCGCCGCGGATTCGACTCCCGTGCGATGATCGTGCGACGCGCGGAACCGGCTGCCATCGCGATCTGGTGATCGTCAAAACCGGCGCTGCCGCACCCACTCGGCAAGCTCACCAAGGTCGCGCCTGACTGCCGCCTTTTCACGCGATGTCGACCCGTAAACGCACTCGGCACGCGAGATGCGTGCCGAGTGCCGAGATTCATGGGCCAGCGCCATCAGTCATCGTGACGGTGATGGCGGTGCTTCCGGTGACGCGAGTCGCGATCGTAGCCATCATTGCGCGAGTTGCGCTGCAGGTTGCCGCCGAGCGCTGCGCCTGCACCGCCACCGACTGCCGCTCCGAGAACGCCGCCCGTGCGGCCACCCATCGCATTGCCCGCCGCAGTGCCCGCGCCACCACCGAGCGCGCCGCCAATGATTGCGCCGGTGCGCTCGTGACGGTTCGCCGTCACTGCACCGCCAGCGCCGCCACCGATTGCGCCGCCGATGACCGAGCCAGTGTTGCCACCCACCGCGCCGCCAACCGCCGCGCCAGCCGCGCCGCCGAGCGCGCCGCCAAGCGCATTGTTCAAGTCGCTAGCTGCCGCCGGCAGCGTGGTCGCGCCGGCCAGCGCGGCGATGACGATTGTAGGAGCGATCTTCTTCCACATACCCGTATTGTTCCTTGTTCTCAAACCGATTCGATGCTCTCGCTTCGCTATCACCCGCTGAACTGGCCGCCGTCGGCCGCATTCGTTTCAACGAGCTTGCGGCAAAGCATAGCATCGGCATAAACGTTGCCTCATCCATTCTGGTAACAGATTGTGCATGTGACACGGTCCGACCACGCTTCGTCGTGCCCATGGTTTCAGTTGCGTCGCACGGACCGGTAGCCGAGAATGCCGTGTCAGAGCGGGCGGTCATCAAAACCGCCGCTGCCGCACCCACTCTGCAAGCTCGCCAAGGTCGCGCCTGACCGCCGCCTTGCCGGCGCTCGACCACGCATCGAACGACGTCGCGCCGCTCACCGCGCCGACGAAATGCGTGCCGGCGCGCTCGGCAGCCTGCGCATCGACCGCATGATCGCCGACGTAAAGCGCCGCGGACGGCGGGATCTCGAGGCGCGCCAGCGCGAGCGCGAGCCCTTCCGGATCCGGCTTGTGGCATTGCACGTCCTCGCCGCCGACGATCACGTCGATCCGTTCCCGCAACCCGGCCACGTCGAGGATCGCCTCGATCCGGTAACGAAACTTGGTCGACACGATCGCGACGGCCGTCTCCAGTTCATGCAGCCGCGCGAGCAGTCGCGGGACCTCCGGATAGATCGTCGTCGACGCAACCATCACGACATCGGCCCGCGCCACGAAGCCGCGGGCGAACGCGTCGGCCTGTTCCGCGCTGTCGTCGCCGGTCAGCGTACGGAACATCGCCTGCAGCGGCAGGCCGATCACCGCGTGAATCTGCTCGCTCGCCGCGGCGTCGTAGCCGAGTTCACGCAACGCGTGCTGCGTGCAGTCGATGATGCCTGCGGACGAATCCGCCAAGGTCAGGTCGAAATCGAAAATGACTGCGCGGATTTGCATTCAAGGGCCCTTGATGATTTACGTTGCCGGGCCGGGCGCATCGCGCGTCCTCGGGCTCCGGTGCGTCTTTGCGGTTGAAGCATACGCGGAATCGGCCGTTCGGGCCTCGCGATCCGGTCCGGCGCAAAAAAACTTCAAAATTCGCGAAGAATTTCCTGAAATTTTTCGGTTGAAACGGCCGCTATGATCGACCGAAGGATACATCGCGCGAGACACAGCACGCCTCGCAGATACGGTTGGGAGATGGGTCGCGATGGGGAAGTGGGAAACAGGAACACACGTGGCGAGATCAATCGCGAGCAGCGTTTCGATTGCGCTCGCTTTGCTTGCGCTCAGCCCCGAAAGCTTTGCGCAGAAGTGCGACGGCATCGATACCACACTGACGGATGCCAGGCGCGCCGAATATGCGACGCTGGTCTCCAAGGTCTTCGGAACCCGGGTGCGAACTCAGCAGGTCGAGGTCTTGCGGTTTTTTGGCGCCGGCAACTGGAGCGCAGTAGAGGCGGCGACACCCGTCGCGGATATCGGCGTGTTCTTCTTCAACGAATCGCAAGGCCGAAAACACTTCGAAGATGTATGGGGCGGGGATGCGGAAGAAGCCGAGGTGCCCATGATCGTCAAGTGGGCAAGAAAAATCGGCGCGCCCGCTCAGCTGGCGCAATGTTTCGCGTGGTCGCAGGCCAGACGTACCGATTGAACAGGCAACCGGTAGGCGTGACGCAACGCGGACGGCCGAAAGTCAACGATCAAACGTCCATTCGACGCGACTTGCACCGATTCCACCCACCGGCCGGGCGAGTTTCAATTTCTTCGCGAAAAATCGTGGAAAATTTTCGCCACGGCTTTCCCTATGCTCATGCGTGAGCCAGTGACACGTCGTGCCGGCGATTCCCGCTTGCACGAACCCTTCGGACCCACAACAATGAAAAACATCGCCCTATTCCTGCTTGCCGCTTCATCGTTCCTCGCGACATCGGCCATCGCCAGGGACTTCTCGATCAGAAACGACCCGGGCGCCAGGCACAACTTCGTGGTGTCGTGTCGCGACGGGTCAGGAAAATCCGGCTCGAACAAGATCGTCTTGCAACCGGGTGAACGGATGGACATCGGGGACCCCGCCTGCAGCACGTACACGGTGTCGATGTCCACCGCAAATGGAACGAGAAGCGGGCGCGTGATCACCTACACGCTCGATGCCGACCACGCGTACTACATATACTGGAACGGTCAGTACTGGGATATTGCTGAGGATAACTGACACAAAATTGTTTCAGTGTGCGCCGCATACGCCCTTCATCGGCTCGTGGCCGTACCGGTCGGCGAATTGAGGTTCGACAGGCGTAGCTGCCGGGGCGTCACGCCATATTGCCGTTTGATCAGCGTCGTCAGGTAGCTCTGGCTGCCGAATCCACAGTCGAGCGCAATCGACAGGATGCTGGCCGACGTCTGACACAGCAGCCAACGCGCGCGTTCGAGACGCCGCTCGATCACATACTGCATCGGCGTGCGCGAGAACTGCTCCTTGAACGCGGCGATCGTCGCGTGCTCGCCGAGCCCGACGTACCGTGCGAGATCCGCGAGGCTGATCGGCTTACCCATCGATTCGTCGATGAAGCGGTTGATCGACGTATCGCACAGCGCGTCCGCGAGTTCGCGGACGTCCTGGCTCGCGTCGTGCGCATTCGGGTTGCGCCGGTACGTTGCGCTCGGCGCCTCACCGAAGCGCTGACGGTACGTGTAAACGAAGCGATTCGACAGCGCGAAACCGTACGCGCGCAGTGTGCCGACAAAGCTCCGGCCGTCGCCCGTCGCAAGCGCGAGATGGACGCCGCGAAGACGCGCTTCGACGAACACGTGCTCCGAATGCTTGCCGGTCAGCCGGCGGATCGCGTTCTCGAGCGCGCCGGTCGCACAACCGAGCGCGTGCGCGACCGTGCCAAGCGTCTTCCAGCGCATCGGGTCGGTGTCGATCATCGCGATCGCGGCGCGCGCGACATACTCCGGCGCATAGTGGTCGTTCGCGATCAGCGCGCTGTAGTTGCTGCCGTGGCCGGTCACGACGAATTTCATCATGTGCTCGTACAATGCCCGCGCGGCCACGTCGGGGAGCGGCGACATCAGCATCATCCGGCGCAGGCAGTCCGCGGCAGCGTTCCACTGCACGGCCACGTCGGCCGCGAGCGGTTTCAGGTCGAACCGGATCGGATCCACGAGCGGCCGTCCGATCCACTGCGCAACGAACGCGTTCAGATCGCCCGCGTCAAGGATCACCGACAGATGGCCGAAACCCTCGGGTTTCGTCATGCACATCGAATTGCCGGTCGACGAAATCGGCATCACGTCGCCTGTCGTGCATTGCGCGACCGTATTCGCGGTCGAGTATGTCGAGCCGCCGCGATTGCACGACAGGAACAGATAGTTGGGGCGCGGCTGTTCAGAATGAAAATGGAACGGCATTTCGTAATCGACATCGTAAATGCCGATCCCGCTCCATTCCTGGCCGCCCATATTCACGTTCCGGTTCGCCGCGTGCTGCGCACGAAAACGGTTGTCCGCGTAAATCTTCTCGATGAAATCGGAAACTTCGTCCGGATCGCTACTGTGAAAGCGATGCGTTCTTACTGGCGATTCGCTTATGGTAGTCATTCGACAGGCGGCCCTCGGTTTAATTTTATTCGTCTGCGAAACATGCGAATCCCGGAACGGGACGATTTCGCGCGAGCCAATGATATGCCGATAACCGGCTGCGCGGGAAGGTGCCGTAACGCATACGGGATATACAGGATGCGGCAATGCGACTATTCGACCGGCATGGACGTGCCACTCGCGCGTCGTCCCGCCCTGACGCTTCACTGCGGTTGCAGCATCCCCTTGATGATCCGTCGAAGCATCGGCTCATGCGTTTTCGCATTGAAGCCCGGATCGAACACCACGCGCCCGACGGCCCCCTCCCCGAGCGCAATCAGCCAGGTCGCGACGAGATCCGGCTTCAGCGTCCGGTCGATGCGCCGTTGCGCGATGCCGCGCTTGATCAGCGCGATCATCCGCCCCTTCACCTGCCCTTCGTTTTCGGCGAACAGTGCCGCGACATCGGGATTGCGCGTCGCCTCGGCCGCGATCTCGATGCCGATGCGCGCATAGACGGGATCGCTCGCGAGCGTCATCAGCTCGAGCGCGATCTCCTCGATCGCGGTCACGGCATCCTCGGTGTCCGACCATTTCGCGAACAGTTCGGCCATCGCGCGCTGATCCTCCCGCGCGATCGCCTCGATCATCGACGCCTTGGTCGGAAAGTAATGGAACAGGTTGCCGGGGCTCATGCCCGCAGCCGCGCAGATGGCTGCCGTCGACGTCCCATGAAAGCCGGTGCGCGTAAAGCATTCGATCGCGGCGTCCAGAATCTGACGCCGCTTCGCTTCCACTTTCTCCGGATCGACCTTTCTCAATGTGAACTCCGTGCTGGACGTTGATTCGAATCTTTAATAGACTGACTACTCGATCAATTATTAAACAGCGGCCGACACGCGTCAAGCCGGCCTTCCGAGGAAGAACACGAACATGACCGTCATCGGTACAAGGAAACGATGCCGCCTTTGCGGCCTCTGGATTCTCAATGTCGCCATGCTGGCTGCTGCGGGCGAGCTGCCCGACCTGTCGAATCCGGTTGGAGCCTTCGCGTGAAACGCATCGTCCGCATCTCCGTCGCCGCCGTGCTGACGGCGCTGCTCGCGCTCGGCGCGTTCGCGCTGCGCGGTCTGTCCGATTTCGAGCTGAAGGACGCGCACGTGACGACGCTGACGTTTCGCTCCGGCACCGCCGACGTCGTCGGCACGCTGGTGCTGCCGGCACGCGAGCCCGATGCGCCGATCGCGCTGCTCATCCACGGCGACGGGCCACGTGACCGGTTTTCCGAAGACGCATACCTGCCGCTGATCAACAGCCTGCTCGATGCGGGCATCGGCGTCTTCACGTGGGACAAGCCGGGCATCGGCCAGAGCCGCGGCGACTGGCTCGCGCAATCGATGCACGATCGCGCGGTCGAGGCGATCGCCGCGATGTCGCGCGTGCGCGCCGCCGTCGGCCCCACGCGCCGGATCGGCCTGCTCGGCTTCTCGCAGGGCGGCTGGGTGATCCCGCGCGTCGCGAACGAGGTGCGGCCCGCGTTTTCGGTAATCGTCGGCGGCGCCGTGAACTGGCGCACGCAGGGCGTTTACCTGACCCGGCAGCGCCTGGAAGCGCAGCGCGTCGCGCCTGAGCGGATCGACGCGCAGATCGCGGCCGAACTGAAAGCGAACGATACGATTTTCGGCCGCGCGGATCGGCCGGCCGATCCGCGCGATCGCCCCGACATCGAGCCGCGCCGCTTCGGCTTCGTCGCGCGCAATTACGCGGAAGACGCGTCACGCGCACTCGCGTCGATGCAGGGCCCCGTGCTCGCCGTGTGGGGCGCGTGGGATCGCAACGTCGATCCCGTCGACGACGCGAACGCATACAGCCGCGCGTTCGCACAGCGCGACGGCCGGCACATCGTGATCGTGCGCGACGCAACCCACGCACTGCTGCGCGAGCGCTGGTTCGACTACCAGCTCGAATCGGAATGGCCGGCATGGAAGAAGTACCTGTTCATCTGTCTCGGGCGTCACGCGTACGAACCGGGCGCGCTCGACCTGATCGCCAACTGGATCAGGTCGCATTGAGCATACGGCTTCGTTCGGCTTCGTCCGCTCGCACCGCGGCCAACCTCACTGAAAACAAAGCCCGTCTGCGGTAACCTGCTTTCCTCCGGCGTATCACCGCACGTTGCAGCGCGCCGGCGGCCTTTCCCACTCGCGGCCCGGCAGGCATGCCGGGGACACGTCAAGGAGATGCACTGATGTTCTCGTGGTTCGAACGGCACCTGCCGACCTTTCCACTCGATGATCCCGCCACGCCACCGAAGGGGTTCTTCTCGTTCATCTGGGCGTGCACGCAAGGCGCGCGCCGCTGGGTGCTGCTGATCGCGCTGACGTCGGCCGCGCTCGCCGCCTACGAGGCAGCGCTGTTCGCGATGATGGGGCACGTCGTCGACTGGCTGCAGTCGGGATCGCCAGCCGATTTCGGCGCCCGCCATCTCGGCACGCTGCTCGCGTACGCGGGCATCCTCGCCGGCAGCGGGCTGCTGATCAGCGTGCACACGATGATGAAGCACCAGGCGCTCGCGATCAATTTCCCGATGCGGCTGCGCTGGCTGTTTCACCGGCTGATGCTCGACCAGAGCATGTCGTTCTACGCGAACGAGTTCGCGGGCCGCGTGACCACCAAGATCATGCAAACCGCGCTGGCGGTGCGCGACGCGCTGTTCATGACGGTGGACGTGCTCGTCGGCGTGGTCGCCTACCTGATCGGCATCCTGCTGCTCGCGGCAAGCTTCGAATGGCGGCTGATGATTCCGTTCGCCGTATGGGCGATCGGCTATGCCGCCGCCTGCTGGTATTTCGTGCCGCGCCTCGGCGCGGTCGGCAGTGAACAGGCCGATGCGCGCGCGCTGATGACAGGCCGGATCACCGACGCGTATTCCAACATCGCGACCGTGAAGCTGTTCGCGCACACGCGGCGCGAGGCCGACCACGCGCGGCGTGCGATGGAGGCATTCAAGGCGACCGGCTATGCGCAGATGCGACTCGTCAGCGCGTTCGAGATCGTCAATCACCTGATGACGACCGCGCTGCTGATCGGCGCGACCGGGCTCGCGCTGTACCTGTGGATGCACGGCGAAGCGAGCGCCGGCGTGGTCGCGGCCGTGACCGCGATGGCGCTGCGGCTGTCCAGTTATTCGCAATGGGTGATGTGGGAGGTAACCGGGTTGTTCGAGAACCTCGGCACGATCCAGGACGGCATTCATACGTTGACCAAAGTACGCAGCGTCGTCGATGCGCGCGACGCGCAGCCGCTCGCAGTGCGCCGCGGCGAGATCCTGTTCGACAACGTGCGCTTCTCGCATGAGGAGAACGCGAAGCCGGTGTTCGACGGCCTGAACCTCGTGATCCGGCCCGGCGAGCGCATCGGCCTGATCGGCCGTTCCGGCGCGGGCAAGTCGACGCTCGTCAACCTGCTGCTGCGCTTCTACGACGTCGGCGGCGGCCACATCCGCATCGACGGGCAGGACATCGCACATGTCACGCAGGACAGCTTGCGCGGCGCGATCGGCATGGTCACGCAGGACACGTCGTTGCTGCATCGCACGATGCGCGAGAACATCCTGTACGGGCGGCCCGACGCGAGCGAAGCGGAACTGCACGACGCAGCGGCGCGGGCCGAGGCCGCGGATTTCATCGAACGCCTGAGCGACCGTCACGGGCGCAACGGCTACGACGTCGAGGTCGGCGAGCGCGGCGTGAAGCTGTCGGGCGGCCAGCGCCAGCGCGTCGCGATCGCGCGCGTGATGCTGAAGGACGCGCCGATCCTCGTGCTCGACGAGGCGACGAGCGCGCTCGACTCCGAGGTCGAAGCCGCGATCCAGCACAGCCTCGGCACGCTGATGGGCGGCAAGACGGTGATCGCGATCGCGCACCGGCTGTCGACGATCGCCGCGATGGACCGGCTGATCGTGCTCGACGAAGGCCGGATCGTCGAGGAAGGCACGCACCAGCAGCTGCTGCAGGCGGGTGGCATTTATGCGGCGCTGTGGGCACATCAGAGCGGCGGGTTTCTCGGGGAAACCGCAGAAGCGATACGTGGGTAGGAATGCACGGCAGACCGCAATAGGCTGACATTGTTCGGGAATGGCGCATACTGCCCCCGATCAAGTCTCAAGCCGGGCAAGCGCTGTTGGCGTGGTACGCACAAGCGTCGAAGGCGACGTGGAAAACACCATGACATCAAGGATCAGTACGCGTTTGCGAGTTTCGTGTGCCGAAACAGAGTGGTGTTCAACATCAAGGGCAATGCCTTCCGATTGATCGTCGCCGTCGCGTACCAAACCAGCGTAGTCTACGTGAAGTTCGTTGGAACACATGCCGAATACAACAAGGTAGACGCAGCAACTGTGGAAATGGAGTCACGAAATGAACATTCACCCGATCCGAACCGAGTCAGACTACAAGGCCACGCTGAAGGTGGTGTCTGCGCTCGTCGATGCAGATCCTGCGCCAGGCACGCCCGAAGGCGATCAACTGGACATTCTGTCGATCCTGATCGAGCGCTACGAGGCCGATCATTTCCCACTGCGTGCGCCGAGCCCAATCGAGGCGATCAAGTTTCGGATGGAACAGGCCGGCCTGTCGGTCCCCGACATGCAGCCTTACATCGGAAACAGCAAGCGCGTGTACGAGGTTCTGAATGGCCGCCGTGCGTTGAGCCTGACGATGATCCGCCGGCTGCATACCGGGCTGCATATTCCGGCTGATGTGTTGATTGGTACCGCATAACCCGAACCATGCGGCCGGATACTGACATATGGCTGCCGAGAATCGATCCGTGCGAGACCGGTTGTCTGAGTCCGGATGGGACCACACTACAGGGCTCGGCTGATCGAGTTGCCCGAAGCTGAGTGGCCCTTAGCGCCCATGACCTGAAGATGCGCAAGGCAGAGCTTGACAAGTTTATCAAGCTCCTAAACGGCTAGACGTTTGAAATAGTCGCCACGCGTGGCCGGCACGGCCACGCTGCACAGCACCCCACTCGATCACCCCGAGACTTGGCATGCACCCGACTCCCGGGTTCCCGCCCTTGACCCGCGACCGTAGCCGACAGCGGGCAGGCATCAAGGGGCGAGGGACCGAGTTGCCCGCACCCCTCCCTCGCCTTTTTCCTTGACGCCTGCCCGCTGTCGGCTCCTTGAGTCGCACGGGCGGTAACCCGGGAGCCTGGCGGTAGCAAAGCCAACCCCGAGTTCCACCGGGAGATGTCCAGCCGCAACGGCAAGGCGCCTCCCCTCGCCCGGTTCAGGTCCTCAACCTTGACTGTGGAGACTGTCATGCGACTCGCTTCCTCCTTTCATTACAGCGCCCCGATGCTGCGCGCTGACTCGCCCCTGTCGGACGAACAGATTCACCGCGTTGCCCCCTCCATCTTCGCGGACTGCAAGCACGAAAGCCGCTCGGAGCGCTACACCTACATTCCGACCATCGATGTGCTGCGCGGCCTGCGCAAGGAAGGCTTCCAGCCGTTCATGGTCTGTCAGACCCGCGTGCGCGATTCCGGCAAGCGCGAATTCACCAAGCATATGCTCCGGCTTCGGCATGCCGACCAGATCACAGGCGACGAAGCCGACGAAATCGTGCTGCTGAACTCGCACGATGGCACGAGCAGTTATCAGATGCTCGCGGGCACATTCCGGTTTGTCTGCCAGAACGGCATGGTCGCGGGCGAGAACATCGCCGATATCCGCTTGCCGCACAAGGGCAACATCGTCCAGAACGTGATCGACGGCGCGTTCGACGTGCTCGACGGCTTCGACCTGATCCGCGAGCAGAAGGACGGCATGCGCACCGTCACGCTCCAGCACGACGAACAGCAGGCATTCGCGCGCTCCGCGCTCGCGCTGCGCTACGACCCGACCGATGCCGAAGCCCCCGCGCCCATCACGGGGACCCAGTTGCTGGCCCCACGTCGCTTCGAGGATCGCCGCGATGACCTCTGGACCGTCTTTAATCGCGTACAGGAAAACCTCACCAAGGGCGGCCTGCACGGACGCGCGCGCTCGGGCCGCGCGATGTCCACGCGTCCGATCACCGGCATCGACCAGAACGTGAAGCTTAACCGCACCCTGTGGATGCTCGCGGACGCGATGCGCCAGATGAAGGCGTAACGCCCCGGGGGCGGCGCAGCGACGCCGCCCCGGCACTCGGCTATGCGCCACGACGCCTGTCGGGTCACGTCCCGGCGCATGTCTACCGCACCGGCCAGGCATTTTCTTTCCAACTTTCTGGAGTCGATCATGCAAGCCCAAACTGTCGAAACCGTCACCACCGACGTTGACACCGTCGAATCCGCAACCGCACTCGAAACGAACTTCGGCAACGAGCAGCCGATCGTGAACGTGCCGTATTCCAGCCTGCGGCGCTCGCCGCTGAACGCCCGCACGAAATCCCTTTCGGGAATTCCGGGACTTGCCGCCAATATCCGTGCGAAAGGGTTGCTGCAAAACCTCGTGGTCCACGAGATCAAGGGCTCGCGCGGCAAGCAGCGCAAATATGGCGTCTGCGCGGGCCAGCGTCGCGAAGCCGCGCTCGATCTGTTGTTCGAGCAAAAGCATATCGCCGCCGACTATCCGGTGCCAGTGCGCATCGTCAGCGAAGGCGAAGCACTCGCCATTTCGCTGATCGAGAACAGCGAGCGCGAAGGCCTCGATCCGTTCGACGTGCTGCGCGCCTACCGGATGCTGGCCGACGAAGGCCGCAGCGTCGATTACATCGCCGCGCTCTTTTCCGCCTCGCCCATCACCGTCAAACGGCGCATGAAGCTCGCCAACGTGTCGCCCAAACTACTCACGCTGCTGCGCGAGGACGCAATCACGCTCGACCAACTGGCCGCGCTCGCCCTCGCGGATGACCACGACACGCAAGAGCATCTGTGGTTCGAGGCAAACGAGTGGCAGCGTCAACCGCACTATCTGCGGCAGGCGATCACACACGCCGAAATTGACGCGAGCCGCAGTCGTCACGTGCGCTTCGTTGGTCTGGCCGCCTACGAGGCAGCAGGCGGCTATGTGCGTCGGGATCTCTTCAGCGACGATGAGAATGCTGGCTATATTGCCGACGCCGACCTGTTGCAGCACCTCGTCGCACACAAGCTCGACGCGGCCGCCGAGGATGTGCGATCCGAGGGTTGGGGCTGGATCGAAACACGCGTCGAGCGCGACGTGCTCGAACTGAACCGTTACGGCAGGCTGCGCCCGATCCAGCGTCCGTACACCGACGACGAGCAGCATGAAATCGATGCGCTCACCGCGCAGCGGGACGAACTGACCGACAGGCTCGACGCGCTGCCTGAGGACGATGAAGATGCCTACGCGGACGCTGAACGCCTTGACGCCGAAATCGAGCAGGTCAGCACCGCGATCCGCGCACTCGAAAGCCGCGCTGCGGTGTGGGAGGCGCCGCAGATGACCGAGGCTGGCGCGTTCGTGCTCGTCGGCCCGCAGGGCGAACTGATCATCGAGCGCGGTCTCGTGCGCTGCGAGAACAGCGCAGCACTCGACGCGGCAGGCGCGACCGTGACCGGCACACCTGACGCCGAAGCCCCGGACACGTCGGGCACGTCGGGCACGTCGGGCACGTCGGCATCGAAGATCAAGCCCGTCCACAGCGCGAAGCTCTGTCAGCGGCTGACCGCGCACCGCACCGCCGCCATCCACGCGGAACTGGTCGCCCAGCCCTCCGTCGCTCTCGCGGCCCTGCTGAGACACCTGATCCCGCAGGCGCTGCCCGAGCACTATGGCTATTCGTCCGCACCGGACTATCTGGCGCTGTCCGGCAAAAACAATCACGATACCCTGCTGAGCGCTGCAGACGACCTGCCAGTCAGCCCGACGTGGAACGCCATCGAGACGCAGCGCACGCGCTGGATCGCGCAACTGCCGGTGAAACGGGCCGATCTGCTGCCGTGGTTGATCAGGCAGGATGTGCACACGACCCTGCTCGACCTGCTTGCATTCTGTACCGGCACGCTGCTCGACGGCATCGCAAGCGACGAAAAGCCGCATGCGATCAACGCACTCGCGGACACACTGAACCTTGACATGACACGGTACTGGACTCCGACCCGGACCACGTATTTTGATTATGTCAGCAAGGCCCGCATCGCGGAAGTCGTGTCCGGTGCGGTGTCCCCGAAAGTTGCCGCCGACCTTGCGATGATGAAAAAAGCCGACGCTGCTGCCGCCGCCGAACTGCGCCTCGCCAAAGTCGCATGGGTCCCGGAAATCCTCACCAGTCGCCAGATTCCGGCGACGCCCTCGTGGGCTGTCCGCGACGACGACGATGAGGACGACGCCAACGCCGAGAACGATGGCGAGGGCACGCCGGATGACGAGAATGCCGAACCGAATTCAAGCGACGGCAACGAGCACGTCAACAACGCCCCTCTTGATGCGCAAGCGCCGTCTACTACCCGCAGCGAACCGCCACCGTGGCCCTTCCCGACTTCCGCCACGCTCAATACGGAGCAAGCTGACTCACACGACGCATAATCTTCCCCGCTCGTGCCGATGACGCGGCACAGCAGACGGCAACACCCGTTAGGGTTTGCCGTCTGCCTGCCGAAGCTGCGTCGCGCGACAATCCGCGCCCGCCGAATGACAACCCATTCGCCCATCCCCCCACCCACCGGCGACCAGCAGCATCAGGCAGAGGACAGCACCGCCCGCCAGCAATAGGCGGCGCATCGAGCGTGCAAAACGCCGTTCCATCTCGGTGGCCATCGCCTCCGCCCGCGCCGCCGCCGCGTCGATTGCCTCATCCAATCGCTCACGTTGCTCGCGCCCGGACATCGCAGCCGCCCCAATCATTCGATTACCGGCCGTGCGCGCAACCTGACTGGCCATGCGTGCCGTTAAGGCTGTCAGTGCCGTCTCATTCAGAGTCGCTAATGTAGCCCGGTACCGCGCCTCGTGTTCCTGTATCAGATTTTCCGCCAACTGGATCGTCGTCTTGCACCGATCGAGCGCGTCGCGGTGTTGTTGCATCAGCGCATCGGTCGCGCCGCCAACTTCACGGCGCGCCGCTTCGAGACTACCCTCGCTCGCCCACCGGATACGTTCGGGCATCGCCTCATACAGACGCGCGTAGTATTCGAGCACGACGATAATCGACCAGAGTGCGTCATTGTCCTGCAGGTTCAAGACCCTCGACACCCGATGCATCCGGGCCAGACTGGCTTCGTCCGGGACATCGCCGGACACGTCGTGAAACAGGCGGGTGAATGAATCGACCGATTGCGATCGTCTACGGCTCATGGGCGGCCCCGTCGGTACTGATCACCTTCGCGAACATCGTGTCGCACAGACGCCGCCAGCGCAGCAGCTCCGCCCGCTCCCCGATGTGCATTGTTTCCGACGCCTTACGGATCGACATCCGCCGACTACGAAGCTCATCAGCCACGCGATCCGCCAGATCCGGGAAATCGATCGAATGCCCTCTTGCCTCAATGCTCTTGCGAAGTTGTGACGCCTGATACAACGTGAACTTGTCGGGCGCACCGAAATAACCGTTTCGCACCACATGCGTGACGGCGTTGGGAAAGGTTAAACTGAAGGCATGCAGCAATTCGAGGCTGTCGCGCTGCCGGTTGATCACCCACAGCACGACGAGCTGGCGCCCAAGTTCACCTAGCGTATCCGCGAGCGTGGCGCCAAAGCGGGCGACACCTGTTTGACTGCGCGCTGCTGTGTTCACGATGAGGGTGGCGTCCCGGCGTTCGTCGCAGAAGTTGACCAGACCGATCCAGCCGTCCGCCTCGTCCAGGTCATAGGCGATGCAATGCATCTCGTCCTGGACGGATTTCATCACGTCGGGATTGGACGTATCGGTTTCCACCAGCGCGACCGGAACATCATGCCGTTGCATGTAGTCAGCCAGCGCGAGCGAGACAAAACTCTTGCCCACACCACCCTTACTTCCGCCAACCAGATAAATGGGGTACGTCGTCGCCATATGCGTCCTCTACAGGTTTTCGGTATCGGGTGTGATCTCGAACGAGAACGCGTCCTGAATCACCATTGCCCCCGGCTTGGTTACCGCCTTTCCCCGATCCTGCTCAGATTCATTCCCCGTGCCGTCCACGCGTAACGGCCTCGTCGGGTTGGATTTCTTGGCACGACGCGATGCGTTCGTCGGAGCCGTCGAGATGGTCTTCCCAACGGGCTCAGACCTGCTTTCTTTCGCAGTGCGTTGCATCGCGTATCGCAGCGTACTTGAGCTGATGTCCACGCCCTCCTGCGCCAGTTGCTGGACGATCTCTTCCAGTGTGTACCCTTTTCGTTGTGCGCCGCTGATCTGAGGTTGCATCGACTTCACAGCATCGCGCACGTTGACGCGATGCTCGTGCGCAGGCTTTTCCGGCAGCGCGTCGAGACGGCGAGCCGCAGCGTCCCATTGGGCTTGAGTAAAGCGCTTCACGACCGGCATGATCTGCCTCAACGCATTGCCTTCGTTCCATCTTGCTGGCGGGAATCACTGCCGTCAACGCCCGAGAATTGGCTCAGTTCAAGTGTTCGGAACACACCGGAACAAGCCGGAATTGCCCGGAATCGAAAATTTTTTTGCACCATCGTGCGTAGCCAACAGACCTTTATTAGCGCGCATAGATCGGCATCGACGTGGCGCCTCCGATCGAACGAACGATCACTGTCCGTTGGTAACGAACTGCCTTTGAAATCGGACGCTCATGATCATATGGGCGATGATCACGGCACTGGCCACGATGTACACGGCCGACGCAAGTTTCCTGCACATACACGTCGAGGCCGACTCATTCATTTTTCGCGAGCGCCGACACCCTCGCGAATTGGCGCATCCACTTTTTGCGCAACACACGGCAGGCCATTCTTGTATGCAGCGCTCAGTGTTTAGTCTTCGTGAGTCAAGTGATCAACTGATTTGCACGAGGGCTCGGAGTTGTGTCCACGCGCCCGCCTTGCCTTTCGCGGAAAGTGGTTCATTTTGTTGCGCGAGTCGCGTGGTTTTCCTGCGCGGACGCGCATAGTGTTTTGCAGGGAGTAGGCTATCTATCTGCGTAACGACGATCCGCCACGCTCACGGGATTTGAGAGCAACAACGTTAAAGACACGAAAAGGAGGGATGGCAGGATAGGCTTGCGCCGGTTTTGGGCACCGTATGCGATGCCTGCAGCGTGACGTGTCGCAGTAAAGCCTGAGGGACGACAGAATCGAGTACTTAAGCAATTCGCCCCCGTCGATCATCGATACCGCCAACCGCGCGGGGCGACCTGCATGAAGTTGTACGGTTACGATGGTTGACGGCTAGGAACGACCGGGCTCGTGCAACACGGCAAGGACACGGTGTTGTCCTATAGTCTTGCCGTTGCTCAGAGGCATCTGCGGCCGATGGGCGCCTGGGCGAGGACGTTGAACTTGTTGCAGCCTTGATCTTTCTAGCGACTGACGATCAATCTGCGTTCGCAACGAGAGACAACCGACTCATCACCAAGATCGATATTCCAATATTGTCCAAATTCGATCGCAATGGAGCTTCTTCGTTTGACGGAATATATTCAAAAAATTCCTGAAGCGTCATAACGGCCCATGGCACCAGTTACTCCTTGATCGATACGACCGCGCCCTACCAAAAGGCATATCGAAACTGTTGAGCGTTGGGTCGCGATGTATCGACGTGGCATTCATGCGCCAGCAGCCTCAATCACGGGGAAAATTTTCCATTATGAAAAATAAGATCAGCAAAACAACATTCAAAAATATCCATAAATAGGGATCGTTGCATTTACATGCACTGCCATCTATTACGGTAAAAGCACCTTCCCATATCCAACCCTTTCTGCCAGTCCTTCCCGATCAGCCGCACTAGCGATACGATCGAGTTGAATTTCCGGGAGAATATCCCATGGAGCTTCTGCACCTTGCGATTATCATTGGCACTATTACCGGAATTTCCAAAGGCATCCAACTCTTCAACCGGCAATGCCGACGCCGCTTCCGATACAGCTTTTTCACTGCACAAGGATTCTGGCTTGCGTCCGTTGGCATCAGTTTCCTTTGGCGGGGCTTTCTCACGTGGGGCTCAGCATTTCTGCATCATGAACCAACATCGGGTGGCCTGATTCTCATGACGATGGGACTTGCGGCGGTCATCTGGTTGATCTACCAAAACGTCCGGGACACGAATCTACCGTATGGGGCGGCCGGATCGGCGCTCCAACTCGTACTGTTTTTCCGGCGGGAATCTACATCCTCCCGTTTCTCGCAATGATCCTGCTGCTTCTGCTCTACGCGACATTTAAGGTTGGGCCAGCGTGGTTTATCAATCGATGAATGAACCCGACAGACCGAAACTGCAGCCTCGTTTCGCCTCAAAACCAGCAGTCTCCTCACCATCCGATCAAGGCCACCGTCAAAACAGCCCTGCCGGGTCGTCCACCCTGATCCAACTGTAGAAGATCAGCTTCCCATGTGGAGTTCAGCAATTGATATCGCGGATTGACAACCAATTCTCGTCGTTTTGAGCAGCGAAATCGTCCTCACACCAGCCTCGTGCCGACAAAAACACTCAATTCCTGTCGCCTTGATACGCGAACGCTTAAAAAAAGGCGGCCCGTACCTTTCTATCAACCTGCCCTCGGCGAACGGGTCAGTCCGGCCGGCGGTCGAATTTGTCCATTGCTTCCCACAGACCGTTCAGGTAGACGGCACCAAGTGCGCGGTCGTAGAGGCCATAGCCGGGCTTGCCGGTTTCTCCCCAGATCATTCGGCCGTGGTCCGGGCGCACGTAGCCCGAGAAGCCCGTGTCGTGATAGGCCTTCACGATCGCGGCGATATCGAGCGAACCGCAGCTCGACAGGTGCGCGGTTTCCTCGAAGTCCCCGTTTGCGTCGACCTTCACGTTGCGGATGTGTGCGAAGTGGATGCGCCCCATGCCGCCGAATTCGCGCACCAGTGCCTCGACGTCGTTCTGTGGCCCCGCGCCGAGCGAGCCGGAGCAGAGCGTGAGCCCGTTGGCGGGCGAGTCGACGATGCGCACGATCCGCGCAAGATCGTCGCGGTTTTTGACGATGCGCGGCAACCCGAAGATCGGGCGCGGCGGGTCGTCCGGGTGGATCGCCATCTTCACACCGGCTTCCGCGGCGACCGGGATGATCGCCTTCAGGAAGTACTCGAGGTTCGCCCACAGCCGAGCCTCGTCGACCTCGCGGTATTCGGCGAGCAGCGCCTGCAATTCGTCCGGGCGATAGCTCGAGTCCCACCCCGGCAGCGCGATGCCCTGGTTCGGGTCAATCCCGTCAACTGCTTCCGTGCTGAACGCGAGGCACGTCGAGCCGTCATCGAGCGTCTTCGACAGCTCGGTACGGGTCCAGTCGAACACCGGCATGAAGTTGTAGCAGATGACCCGGACGCCGGCCGCGCCGAGATGCCGGATCGTCTGCTGGTAGTTCGCGATCAGGCGGGCGCGGTCCGGCTTGCCGAGCTTGATGTCCTCATGCACGGGCACCGATTCGACGACCTCGAAGCACAGGCCGGCCTGCTCAATCGTCGCCTTCAGCGCGTCGATCTTGGGCATGGGCCAGGTCTCGCCGACCGGTTCGTCATAGATCGCGGACACGATGTGCGTCACGCCTGGTATCTGGCGGATGTACTGCAGCGAGACCGGATCGGACTCGCCATACCAACGGAAAGACATCTTCATTGAATCAGCTCCTTGCTGGCGGTTCGTGCGGCGGACGGTTGGCCCGGCCACTGGGCTCACGCATTATAATTGGCATACCACTTTGCCAACGTAGTGGTTTACCAGTTGCCCAACGCAGGCATCGTTCCCAGGTTTGAGCAAACGCGTGAGGTTTATCAATCCTTGCTCAGCGCTGAGATAAATTGGTGTACCATTTTTCGATCCGGCGCCACGGGTGGCGGCGGCAAGCCCGTTGCGAGTGTTCGATGACCGATTTATCCAACCTGCCCGGCAACCGTGACGCAGACGCCGCGGACCGCTCCTATATCGGTCTGGCCCGCCAGATCCACGCAATGATCGCGGCCGGCGCGGTCGAGGCGGGCGCGCGACTGCCGTCGGAGCGCAGCTTGGCCGACCGGTTCGGCGTCAGCCGGACGCAAGTGCGAGAGGCAATCATCGCGCTCGAAGTTCAGGGGATTGTGGAGGTGCGGATCGGGTCGGGCATCTATGTGTCGGCGACCGACGGCGCACGGCCCGTGACGTTTGAGGTGCCGCGCGGCCCAGGGCCGATCGAGACGCTGCGCGCGCGCGGGTTGATCGAATCGGAAATCGCTGCGCTCGCGGCGACCGAGCGCAACGATGCTGATCTCGACCGGCTGTTCGTCGCGCTGACGACGATGCGCGAGCAGATGGACGACAAGGCAGCCTACGACACCGCTGACCGCCAGTTTCACTTGCGCATCGCCGAGTCAACCGGCAACACGGTGCTGCTGCACATGGTCACCGCGATGTGGGACTGCGCGCGCAGCGACCCGCTGTGGGACAAGATCGAGGAGCACTTTCACTCGCCGGCGTTGCGCGCGGCGTCGCAGGACGACCATCAGCGAATATTCTCGGCAATTGTCGCCACCAACGCCGCTGCCGCGCGCGAAGCCATGCACGCGCACCTTGCGCGCGTTATTGCTGAATTCACGCAGGCATGGCGATGACGGTCGTGATTCGAATTTGTACGCGCTGACAGGCCGGGCAACCGGGATCCCGTTTGCCGTTGCGGAATCCCGCAATGGCGGCTCAGATATTCATGCGCTGCAGGCAAGCGCCCAAAGCCGGCCCTGCCGCCCCAGCCAATTCCAGGCGACGGCTCTGATGGTCGCAAATCAGCTCCGGAATGGGCAGGTCGAGCAGCACACCTTCGCGCTCGAACGACGCGCGAAGCGCATGGCGCAGCGACAGGTTGGCGACAAAGGGACCGGATACGATGATCCGGGTGGGAAATAGCACACGACAGAGATTGCCCAGTGCCAGCACGAAACTGTCCAGTGCATTCGACGCGACCGTGGAAGACGACAAGTCCATCTCTTCCAGCTGAAGGACCGTCGCGGACTCGTCCGCTGCCGGGTTGAACCGCGATCCAAGCAGCTTCGGACCGACCGCCCATAACGCCGATTCGGTCTCAAGGCATCCAGTCCTGCCACATCGGCAACGCGCCCCCGACTGCGAAACCCGCCAGTGGCCGATTTCCCCGAATCCGCCTGCACCTCCAAATATCGGAACGCCTTTCAACGCAAACGCAGCACCGATGCCGTATCCCCAATGTACCAACAGCGTGCGATCCGACGGTGTCGAGTCGTACATCAGACGCGCGCGCAATTCGGCATCGAGATTGCGGTACGCAAACACGGGTTTGTTCCATTTGCGCAGGACTTTGCGCAAATCCAGACGTCGCATCTGGGGCCAGCGCGACGAGAAAATCCAGGTGGCGTTTTCGGCGTCGATCAGACCTGGCAGCGAGAAACTAGCGCCTGCCAGGTCTGTCGTCTCGGGTGTGTGCTCGACGAGCTCAGTGCGCAAGCTGTCGAAGCTCTCAGCTATCCGGGCGTTGTCGCAGCCCGGTGGGAGTTCTGCCGAAACCTGCGCCGTCGTCTGACCAAGCAAATTGACGACGGACGCCTGGATCGACTGGCCAATTACATGGAATACCAGCACTGCGAGACGATGCGAATTACCGACCAGTGCCAGCGTAGGCCTTCCGCGAGTCGGCCGCCGATTGACCGTCTCGACGAGCAACCGCTGCTCCAGTAACTCTCCAACGAACTCCGACACGGACGTCGAGCGCAGTCCGAGAATCTGCACAAGCTCTTGGCGCGACGCTGCACGTCCCTGCAGGACTTCTGACAGGATTCGCGCCTTGTCGCTGCCGATGCCCCACGACACCGCGGGGTCGTTGACCGCACCGGCATGGATCACGTCGCGACTTCCCAAATCTCCAACGCTCATAGTTAGACAGCACGCGCCATCGAGCGCGCCAAATTTTGTGAACACCGGGAATTATAAAACATCCGGCCACGAGGTACACAGGGATGCGGGGTTGACGCCTCCGGTCGCTCGCAAGCCATCTTGACCATACGCTACAGCTGATCCCATCGGAAAAACTACCTACATTATTTTTGAACGTGTATGTTTATATTTATCGAAAGCGAGCTGCGCGGACGTGTCGAACGCCCATGCGGATAGTTTCAACAAGGCATTGGCGGTCCTGCCGCCATATCGAAGGACTCACTCATGAAAATTGTCGTATCACCGGACAAGACTGTGTTGGGCAAAGCGGCGGCGGACGCCGGAACTGCGGCCATCAGGGCCTCGCTCGAGACAAAGGGTAAAGCCACGATCGTCGTCGCGACGGGCACGAGCCAGATCGACACCCTCGACGCGCTGGTCAACATGACGGATATCGACTGGTCATGCGTCGATGCATTTCATCTCGACGAATACATTGGACTACCGGCCAGCCATCCGGCGAGTTTCCGGCGCTATTTGAACGACCGATTCGTTACACGGCTGCCGCGGCTACGTGGGTTCACCGCGATCAACGGATGCACGGCCAACGTCGACGCGGAACTGAAGCGCCTGAACGGCCTTCTTCGGGATCGTACTGTCGACGTCTGCTTCGCGGGCATCGGCGAGAACGGCCATCTGGCATTCAACGACCCGCCCGCGGATTTTCAGACGGACCAGCCCTACCTGCGTGTCGAACTCGACGAAGCTTGCCGGCGTCAACAGTTCGACGAAGGATGGTTTCCGACCATCGAAGCCGTGCCGCGGGAAGCCATTTCGATGTCGATTGCTCAGATCATGAAGAGCCAGACGCTGATCCTGTCCGTCCCCGATCTCCGTAAGGCCCGCGCCGTGAAGGGGGCCGTGCACGGCGGCGTAACGGCGATGCTTCCCGCATCGATTGCGCAACGCCACCCGCAATGCACGCTGTTTCTCGATCCTGCGTCAGCGTCCGGGCTCGGCAATGCGCCTGAATCGCCTTGATTCGCCCCCATCCTTATCCATCTCAATGACGCAACGATCTACAGGTACGATAGTGAGCCAGACCATTACCGGCAAGGACCCAGCCACCGGACGCAGCCTGCTGCTTCATCTGGAAGGTGGCTGCATCGCGTCGATACGCCCCGGCCCGAAAGACGAACTGGCATGGCTGACGCCGGGGCTGATCGACCTCCAGGTCAATGGATATGCGGGACACGATCTGAACGGCGACGTGCTCGCGCCGGAAACCGTGATTGCCCTCGCTGCTCAATTGAGTCGCCACGGCGTCACGACGTTCGTGCCCACGCTAATCACGTCACCGGAAGAAAAAATCATCGCCAAGCTCCGTGCAATCGCAGTTGCACGGGCTCGAGATCCGCTCACGGCATACATGATTCCGTACGCGCATATCGAGGGGCCCGCATTGGCGGAATCCGACGGCCCGCGCGGCGCCCATCCTCGGGAGCATGTGCGCGCGCCGGACATGGCGGAATTCGACCGGTGGCAGCGCGCGTGCGGCGGCCTCGTGGGCATGGTCACGCTGTCGCCGCACTGGGACGGCACACGGATGTATGTCGAGCACCTCGTCGCGCGTGGCGTCCATGTCTGCATTGGTCATACGGACGCAACGCCGGAACAGGTCGTGACCGCTGTCGATGCGGGCGCAAGCATGTCCACGCATCTGGGTAACGGCGCGCACACGTCGCTGCATCGTCACCGGAACTGTCTATGGACACAGCTTGCAGAAGATCGTCTGCATGCGTCCTTCATCGTCGACGGACACCATTTGCCGGCCGACGCATTGAACGTGATGCTCCGCTCCAAATCGATACAGCGCAGCGTGCTGGTTTCCGACGTGACGAGCATGGGCGGACTTCCCCCCGGCAATCATCTTTCGTCGATCGGCGGCCTGGTATCGTTGTCCCCCGACGGCCGCCTGCAACTGGCTGGCACTGACTACCTTGCGGGTTCCGCAACCCTGCTTGGCACCTGCGTGGCGCGAGCGGTTCGACTTGCCCGACTTTCGCTCGCCGATGCGATCGCAATGGCCACGGTCAATCCCGGCCGCTTTGTCCACGGACGCGGCGTCATGCGTGTCGGTGCGCGTGCCGACGTCATTCGCTTCCATTGGCAGCCGGGCGCTGATTCCATACAGATCGACGGCGCTTGGGTAGCGGGGGGCGATGTCATGGACAGACGAGACAAGGCCATGCCGCCCGTATCGCTTACTGCCGGATAAGGCAAGACGCACTCGATTCGATCCATCAGGCAGGGAACACGTCGTCGCGACCGATTCTTCAACTGGATCGGCCGTTCATCTTAATTTGCATAACTAACTTACGTGCACAATCAAGCGGCACGTTCGCAAGGAGATTTCCGTGAAGTTACTCGACTGGCTTGTCATGGGATCCTACTTTTTCATGATGTTGGGAGCCGGCATCTACGCACGGACGAAAGTGAAGTCCGCCGACGATTTCTTTGCTGCAGGCGGCAAGATGCCATGGTGGCTGTCGGGCATTTCCCACCATATGTCCGGCTACAGCTCGGCGGTATTCGTCGGCTTCGCGGCAATCGCCTACACGACGGGCTTCAACGTATACGTCTGGTGGGCTTTCTCAATCTGCATTGCGCTTGTCGTTGGCTCGATCTACTTTGCGCCGCGATGGTCGAGAATGCGTTCCCGGCTCAATGTTGTCTCGCCGACCGAATATCTAGCGACCCGCTACAACATTCCGACACAGCAAGCGCTAGCTTGGAGCGGATCGTTGCTGAAACTGTTCGACGTCGGCGCAAAATGGACCGCGACCGCGTTGCTGCTCAACGTGTTGGCCGGAGTGCCGGTCATGTGGGGTGTATTGCTCACCGGGGCCGTGACGTTGATCTACTCGGTATTCGGCGGACTATGGGCGGATGCGTTGACGGACCTCAGCCAGTTCATCGTCCAGTTGCTTGCGGGTATCTCGATGCTGGTGGCCGTGCTCGCGAAGCTGGGCGGATGCTCCGCACTCTGGACCGTCTGGGACCGCCTGCCTCCCGAGCATTCCCATCTTTTCAACGGCCAATACACGCCGCTGTTCGCGCTTGCCTATCTGCTCGTCAACACGTTGTCCTACAACGGCGGAACGTGGAACCTCGCGCAACGCTTCATCGCCGCGCCGTCCGGCCCGGAAGCACGCCGCGCAGCTCTGCTGTCTGCCGCGCTCTATCTCGTGTGGCCGCTGGTTCTCTTCTTCCCGATGTGGGCCGCGCCGCTGATCTTCCCCAACTTGAGCGACCCGAGCGAGACCTACGCGCTGCTGACTGCGAAGCTCCTCCCGCCGGGCCTTGTCGGACTTGTCCTGGCAGGCATGTTCGCCCACACGATGGCGATGACGTCGTCCGATGCGAATGCAGTCGCGGCCGTGATCACGCGCGACATCCTTCCGGTGATCTGGAAAGGTGCACGCCGCGCGGGGAGCCGCGCGGAATTGTTGCACGGCCGCGTCAGCGTGTTCCTGTTCATCTCGTTGAGCATCGTGATATCGCTCGTTTCCGATTCGTTCGGCGGCGTTGTCGGTCTGATCCTGCTGTGGTATGGCGCACTGGTGGGACCGATGGCCGTGCCGATGCTGCTGGGGATGCTGCCCGCGTTTCGCGCGTCAGGCCCGGCAGCCGCTATCGGCTCGTGGATTGCCGGCCTCGTCGGATTCGTCTGCACCCGGTACCTGTTCTCGACCGAGATCGCCCATGGCTACCCGCAGTGGAGCACGACGCTTGCTGTCGGTGTTCCGCTGCTCTGCTCCGTGCTCGTTTATGTCGTTTCCGGGCTCGTGATGCCCGCGTCGAATCCTCGAGCCGATGCATTGATCGACAGCCTCGCTGCCAGTGACGATGGTGTCCGCGAGGAAACCGCAAAGAACGTGATCGCGTGACAGCTCACGGAATTCACACTGGATACGAGGTTGAGGTCATGAAGTCGCAGAATTGGGTTCTCTGTTGTGCGTGTCTCGTCTGCCCGACATTCGCCCACGCGGAAACAAGCGTGTCGCTGTCCGGCCGTGTCGACGCCGGTGCCGCTTACCTGACGAACGTGAGAACGTCCTATGGCACAACCGCATCACGCTTCTCAGCGCAAAGTGGGGACTGGGGTACCAGCATGCTCAACCTCAGCGGTACCGAGGACCTTGGTGGCGGTAACCGCGCATTCTTCTTCATCTCGCAGGGCTTCAATGCGATGAACGGCGTGCAGGCCTCGAGCTACCGCAAGTCCTTTCTCGGAATGTCCAGTGACAGCGCCGGATCGATCAGGTTTGGCAGGGATCTTTTCATCGCCAATGGCGTGGCGATGCTGGACCCGTTCGTGCAACAACTGTTCAGCTCCGGTTCCCTGGTGCGCAATCGCAACGGACAGAAGACCAGCAACAATATTTCCTATCAGAGCCCGGCCTATTACGGCTTCGACTTGTATGGACAGTTCTCGTTTGGCAATCAGGCGGGAAATTTCAATGGCGGCGCACCTGGCGGATTTGGCCGCTCGAATGGTCTGCAGCTAACTTACCGTTCGAATGCAGTCGCCGTTCGCGCGATCTACGACGAAATGCGCGACAGCAACGGACGATTCTCGAACGTATTCACGGCATCGCGCGAATATATTCTCGGAGGCATGGTCAACGTCGGTGATTTCACGGTCCAGGCGGTCTACACGCGAATGGATGCACCGGATACGCCACCGGGGCTGGCACACCACGCCGATCACGCATGGCTCGGCGGCAACTACCGGCCAAGTCCGGAACTGACACTGACAGCCGCTGCGTATTACGTGCGGGTCGGTCCGGGTTCGGCCGATGCGACACACGATGGCCATGGACATGCGGCGCTCTATGAACTGGGGGCAACGTACAACCTGTCGAAGCGTACGTTTCTCTATGTGACGGCCGGATATGTGCGCAATTCGGACGGCAGCACGTTTTCCGTCGAGCCAAATGCCCCGGGAGCGAACAATGGCAATTTCGACAACCCGCCGCCTGGCCATTCCCAGACAGGCGTCTATGCGGGCGTGAATCACGCATTCTGAACGATCGGTCGACCGAGCCGGTAGACAAAATTCCGGCCGCAAGCGCCGATCTCGCAAACACCAAGGACATACGGGCATGAACGCACACGCTCAACCGAGACTGAGCACAACGACGCTTGGAAAATGCCAGGCGTATCTTTCGAGCCGGCAATGGCGCACTCCCGGCATCGGCATCGTCCACCTGGGGCCCGGCAACTTTCATCGCGCCCACCAGGCACCCTTTACCGAAGACGCCATGATCCAGGCGGGAGGAGATTGGGGCATCTGCGGCGTGCTAATGCGTGGCGATATCGCCAGGCGACACGCATTCGCAGCTCAGAACGGTCTCTACAGCGTCATCGAGCGAAGCCGTGACGACACGCGCGTGCATATCGTGCGATCGATCACGGAGATGCTCGCGATGCCGCACGACTTTGACGCTGTGTTCTCGCGGCTACGTCATCCTGGCGTCAGGATCGTGTCGCTGACCATTACGGAGAAGGGTTATTGTCTCGCCGCTGGTGGTGAAGGACTCGACACATTGCATCCGGACATCGTCCACGATCTGGAACATCCAGACAAGCCGATCACCGCCGTCGGCGTGCTGGTGGCGGCGCTGGCGCAGCGCCATACCGCACCCTTCACGGTGATGTCGTGCGACAACTTGCAGCACAATGGCGAAGCGCTTCGACGCGCCGTGCTGGATTTCGCCCGCCTCGTCCAACCGGAGTTGGCAGATTGGATCGCCGAATCGGTGCCCTTCCCGTCGACAATGGTCGACCGCATCACGCCAGTCACCACGGGCTCCGACCTTGCCGATGCCGCCGAACAACTGGGCGTGCGGGACGAACTGGCGGTGTCTTGCGAATTCTTCCGTCAGTGGGTGATCGAGGACCGCTTCCCGCATGGTCGCCCTGCGTGGGAACGTGCGGGCGCTCAGTTCGTCGAGAGCGTGACACCCTATGAGCAGGCCAAGCTCCGCATGCTCAACGGCTCGCACTCCGCCATTGCATATCTGTCGATGATTGCCGGCTTCTCCACTGTCGACAAAGCGGTCGCCGATGAACCGATGCATGCGCTGATTCGCGCGATGATGACCGACGAGATTGCGCCAACGCTTACGGTTCCTGCTTCGTTCGACCTGCATGCCTACCGCGACACGTTACTGGAGCGCCTCGCCAATCCAGCACTCAGGCATCGTTGCGACCAGATTGCCGCCGACGGGAGCAAGAAGCTGCCGCAGCGCCTGCTCGCGCCACTCCGGGAACGGCTCGCAGCCGGAGCCTCGATTCGCCGCCTCGCACTGGCAGTTGCTGCGTGGATGCGCCATTTGCGCGGCGAGTCGGAGCTAGGCACCCCGTACCCGATCAGCGATCCGATGAGCGACCGACTTGTTCGGATCGCCAGGGCAACGGGCGATAATCCGGCGGCGACCGTGAATCGCCTGCTTGCCGTGCGTGAGATCTTTCCGGAATCGCTCGCGTCGCATGAACACTTCGTGTGTGAAGTGCAGCAGGCCGTCGCCGCGCTGCAAGCCGGCGTGCGCAACGCGATACGTAAATATCGTTGACTGCCTTGCCGCACTCGATCGTCACGCCATACGTTCGAGTGACCTACATGGCCGCACCATCGTCGGCAGCGCAAGCGTCAAGCGCGGGCGCGGGTAGCACCGGCGCTTGACGCAGCCATCACCGGCTCACGCCGCCATCGTGATGAACTTGCTGATGAGATATGGTTCGACTGCGTCGGGCCCGCCTTCCTCGCCATAGCCTGAATCCCGTACCCCGCCGAACGGTACTTCCGGCAGACCAAGCCCGCTGTGATTGATCGTCGTCATGCCGGCGACCACGCGCGTGCTGACCGCATGGATCGTCGCCGCCGATCGCGAGTAGGCGTATGACGCGAGGCCGTACGGCAGGCGATTCGCCTCCTTGATCGCCTCGTCCAGCGTGCCGAAGCGGTTGAACAGCACGACCGGGCCGAATGGTTCCTCATTCATGATTCGGGCAGTCGCGGGCACGTCTGCGAGCACTGTCGGCGGAAAGAAATTTCCGGGCCCGTCGAAGCGGCGGCCGCCGGTCACCAGCTTCGCGCCGTGTTCGAGCGCATCGTCCACCAGCGCTTCGAGAGCTGGAGCCCGCCGAGTATTCGCCAGCGGCCCCATCTGGACGTCCGGGTCCAGCCCGTTGCCGATCCGCAGCGCTTGTGCCGCTGTGACGAACCGGTCGAAAAAGCGGTCGGCGACCTTCTCCTGGACCAGGAAGCGCGTCGGAGACGCACAGACCTGACCGGCATTGCGAAACTTGGTCGTGACGAGGATGTCGACGGCGGAATCGATGTCCGCATCGTCGAATACGAGGACCGGTGCGTGCCCCCCCAGTTCCATCGTCGACCGCTTCATGTGTTGGCCGGCGAACGACGCCAGATGCTTGCCAATGATCGTCGAGCCCGTGAACGAGATCTTTCTGATCGCGGGGTGAGGAATCAGGAACGCCGATATGTCTGCCGGCACGCCATAGACCAGATTGACGACGCCAGCGGGCACGCCGGCATCGACAAATGCCTGGATCAGCGCGGCCGGTGACGCGGGCGTCTCCTCGGGGGCCTTGACGATCACTGAACACCCGGCAGCCAGTGCGGCCGCAAGCTTCCTTGCCACCTGGTTGACCGGAAAGTTCCATGGCGTCAACGCTGCGACCGGGCCAACCGGAAGCTTCATCGTATATTGCATCACGTTCGGAGCACGGGACGGAATCACGCGCCCGAAGGTTCGCCGTCCTTCTTCGGCCAGCCAGTCCGTCATGTCGGCCGACGCACCGATTTCGGTTGCAGCCTGCGCAAGCGGCTTGCCTTGCTCGCGCGTCAATAGCCACGCGATTTCGTCGATACGTGCACGAAGCAACTGCGCCGCTTTGCTCAGGATCGCGGCCCGCTCGACCGGAGACACGTCGCGCCATTGCTCGAAGCCTTTCTCCGCCGCATCCACGGCCTGCTCCAGGTCGACGCGCGTCGCGCGCGCGACTGTTCCGATCACTTTGCCTGTCGCGGGATCGCTGACAGGAATGCTGCCGCCGTCGGAGGCGCTCCGCCATTCGCCACCAATGAACAGCTTGACTTCCGGATAGTGGCGGAATTGTTGTTCGTTACTCATGTATCGGTCTCCAGCAGCCCGGAAGCCGGGCAGCGTTGCAAGAGGAACTTCGAAGGGTTGAACGGGAAAACGAATGCGGCGTTGCGGTGAATTCCGGCGCGGCGCGATCACGTCGTTCGCGCGCCACTACGACAATCCTTCATCGAGCGCCGCACACGCGGCGGCAAATTCGATTCGGGCGCGCGCGCTGATGTTTCGCATCCGGATGAAGCCGTGCACGAGGTCGCAGGCGTTGCGGTGCGAGCACCGCACACCCGCGACGCGAAGACGCTCAGCGAACTCGACGCCCTCGTCGTGCAACGGATCGAACGATGCGGTATGAATGAATGCGGGCGGCAGACCGGCAAGGTCCCCGGCCCGGCACGGCGCCGCATAGACATCGGGCGCTTGCCACCCGTCTCCGAGATACTGGCGAAGAAACCAGATCATCGTGTCCCGTCCGAGAATCGGTGCTTCGGCATTCGACCGGTACGATGGGCGGTCGATGTCGACGTCCAGCGCCGGATACAGCAACCACTGAAACCGGAACGGCACACCACGCCCGCGGTCCCGGTATCCGACACACAGTGCAGCGGCAAGATTGCCGCCGGCGCTGTCGCCTCCGATCGCGACGTACGCGGGATCGACACCCAGTTCGGCGGCATGCGTGCCGAACCATTCGGCAACTGCCTCGCCGTCGCGCATTGCCGCGGGATACGGATGTTCTGGCGCAAGCGAATAATCGACCGAAATTACCGTGCAGCGTGCTGCCGACGCTATGTCGGCCGCGACGTCGTCGTAGCTGTCGACACTGCCGATCACCCAGCCGCCACCGTGAAAGAACAGCAGCGCCCGGCGGCTCACGCGCCATGCGCCGCCGGGGCGATAGATGCGAACCCGCACCTCGCGTCCCGCGTGCGAGACAAGGCGGTCGCTTACAGTAACGTCCGGGGGCCTTGTGACGGGCCCTGCACGACTGGTGATCGCACGCAACACGGCCGGTTCGAGGCGATGAAGTGGGCCGCCGAGTGCCTGGTCGAACTGCGCCACGTAGGACCTGATTTCGGGATCGATTGACATCCTGTTTCCTGATAATTGCGGGCACCGCGGATCGCACGCGCAGCCGGCTGCCCGGCAACCGGACCCAAGCGGACAGCGGCAACGACGGGTGGACGAGAGGCCGGTTTCAGGGAACCAGCACGCCTCGACCGACGAGCTTGCCGTTCTGCAGGTTCGCGAGCGCTTCATTGACACCGGCGAGTCTGAAGCGCGTAACAGGAATCGGCCGAAGCTGCTTTTCGCGTACGAGATCGAGCAGTTCCCGGGTTTCGCGCAGGCTGCCGACGTAACTTCCCTGGATTGTGATCGCCTTGATCGGAATGAACGGGAGCGGCCACGGCGCGCCGCCGCCGAACAAGCCGACCATCACCAGCTTCCCCCCCTTGGCCAGACTGTCGAAACCGAGCGTCGCCGTTTCCGGGTTTCCGACGAAATCGATGGCCGCCCGCACCGGGCCGCCGGCGATTGCCAGAACCTGTTCCAGCGCATTCTGTGCCGATGCATCAATCGCCGCGATTGCGCCCGCGCGAATGGCGGCATCGCGCTTGCACGCATCGACATCCATGACGATCGCGCCGCGCCCGCCCATCGCTTTCAGCAGCGACAACGCCATCAACCCGAGCCCACCCGCGCCAATGATCAGGATCGGCGAATCGAATGCGTCGCGCACTTTCTTCACGGCTCCGTATGCCGTGATGCCCGAGCACGCGTATGGCGCGGCATCGACAGGATCCAGGCCGCTCAGGTCGAGCAGATAGCGCGCATGGGGGACCATCACGTGGTCGGCGTAGCCGCCCGGTTGCTGCACGCCGATGTAGGCCGGTTTCGAGCACATATGTTCGTCGCCGGCGCGGCACACTGAGCACGTACCGCATCCGATCCATGGATAGACAAGTCGCGCGTCGCCCACCTTCACGTCCGTGACGTCCGGTCCGATGGCCACGACTTCGCCCGCCGTTTCATGGCCCAGCGTGACCGGCAACTTCATGCCTCGCTCCGAAAACGACAGACGCTGGCGGCCGTGGCCCATTTCGTAGGATCCCTCCCAAATATGGAGGTCGCTATGGCACATGCCTGCGCCGAGCACTTTCAGCAGAACCTGGCTGCCGACGGGTTGCGGCGTCGCCGCATCGGCCTCGACGAGAGGCGCACCGAATTGCGCAATCTGGAAACTTTTCATGTTCATCGATCCTTTACCGGGAAGCCGACATGTCGAAAGGAGCGCTCGCGTCGATGATCGATTCGACGTCGGCCGCCGTCGATCGCGCCGCGCCATTGAGGGAATCGCGATCGCGGCGATCGAACAGGAATCCCGGATAGCCCTGCGCCTCGATCCGTTCGCACAACTCGCGGTAGCGCCCGACGCCGCCTGCGTACGGCATGAAGATGCGGGGCTTGCCCGGGATGTTCGCGCCCATGTACCACGACGTCCCCAGCGGGAAAAGCGTCGCCGCGGAGAGTACGTTGACGTGGTCGACCCACGTCTGCTCCGCGGCGGGGGCTGCCTCGATCGTGCCGATGCGCTCGGTGTGAAGGCGTTCGATACAGGCCGAGATCCAGTCGACGTGCTGCTCGATCGACGTCATCATGTTGCTCAGGACCGAAGGACTGCCCACCGACGCAACAATGAACAGGTTCGGAAAGCCGGCGCTCATCAGGCCGAGATAGGTCCGAGGCCCGGCTCCCCAGTGCTCGCGCAGTTGCTTGCCGTTCCGGCCGCGGATATCGATCGCGTGAATCGCACCCGTCATCGCGTCAAACCCGGTGGCAAACACGATCGCATCGACGTCATAGTGCGCCGTGCTGGTCCGCACGCCGCGCGGCGTAAGCCCGGAAATCGGTGCGTGGCGCAGATCGACGAGGGTCACGTTGTCCCGATTGAACGTCTCGTAATAGTTCGTATCCACACACGGCCGCTTCGCCGCGAACGGGTATCCGTTCGGCGTCAGCATCTCGGCCGTTTTCTGATCGCGCACGGTCTCGCGGATCTTGCGGCGAATGAAGTCCGCAGCGGTCGCATTCGCGGCCGCGTCAACCCGCAGGTCGGCGAATGTCGACGCGAAATTCAGGCCGCCCTCTCGCCATTTGCGCTCATATTCCCGCTCGCGCACGTCGGCCGGCACCTCCAGCGCACCGACCGTCGGGTCGAACCGATTCACGCCGCCCGAGTTGTAGCGCGCGACTTGCCTGCGTTTCGCGTAGTGCTGCTTGATCTTGCGATCCTGCTCGTCCGAAAGCGGCGCATTACGGGCTGGCACGCTGAAGTTCGGGGTGCGTTGAAGCACGAAGACGCGATCGGCCTGTTGGGCGATCAGTGGAATCGACTGGATCGCCGACGATCCCGTGCCGATTACTGCCACTCGCTTCCCCGAGAAATCCACGTTGTCGTGTGGCCAGTCGCCGGTATGATAGACGTCACCCTGGTACGCGTCGCGCCCGGGAATATCAGGCAGATTTGCGACCGACAGGCAACCGGTCGCGAGGATGAGAAAGCGTGCACGGACGCATTCGCCCCGATCGGTTAATACCTCCCACGTGCTCGTGGAGTCGTCGAATTTCGCACACGTTACCTGCGTGTTGAACCGGATATCGCGACGCAGATCGAAGCGATCCGCAACGTGATTCACGTAGCGGAGAATCTCCGGTTGCGTAGCGTAACGCTCCGACCAGCGCCACTCCTGTTGAAGCGCATCCGAGAATGAATACGAGTAGTCCGCGCTTTCGATGTCGCAACGCGCGCCCGGATAGCGATTCCAGTACCAAGTGCCGCCGACCCCGTCCCCGCGTTCGAAAACGATAGTCGCCAGTCCGAGTGCGCGCAGTTTGTGGAGCATGTACATACCCGCAAAACCCGCCCCGACGATCACGACATCCGTGTCATGTCGTTCGGTGATGTGCACCTGTGCTTCAGGCCTGCGCAGCAGCGTCATGATGCACCTCCCGCCCTACGCGGCTCAACGACGCGCTCGCCGCATCCGTTGCACCACCGGCGCGCGCCGGTCGCCACGCCTTTCCCGCGCTGGCTCGCCACCATACCTTTACCTGTCATGTTGCGTCTCTCCATTTCTCACTCTTAGTGAACCGTCAACCGCTTCTCCATCGGGTGCGACGCAGCTGTCGTTTCGCGCGCTCGCGCCGGCCTGTGACCATTGATCGCCGGCCCGCCGCCCCGTCACTTGCAGATGATTCCGCGTACGCCCGGGCGCCGCGATCACCCCACCTCATGAACACCATATTTTATTTTGGGATACCGTTTATATGAACAGTATTCACTTTAAGTGTGGGCTGAAATCAAGGTTTTCCCGAGTCGGGTTGACGAGATGCCGCCAGAAAGGTGTTGCGTCGGTGTTCTCGCAGGCTTTGTGATGCCGTTGACACACATCGCGACGCATCTCGACCGGCAGGATTGCCGGTCACAGGCGGCATGGCTGGTGGCGTTTTACCGCCATTGTTTTGAAGGGGGATCTGCTGCGGAGGAATCTGCCAGGCAGCGTCCGCCACGGCAATCGCCGGCAATTGTCGCGACGGGATGCTGGCCCCGGGTGTGCAAATGGCACGGCATTGCTCGACCGCAACTCCGGAGCTGTCGCAGTCCACGCCTACGGCTACACCATCAGAATGACACAAAAAGGCTGCTCGCCGAATTGCACCAGCTTACCCCGGGCACGATACCGTATCGAAGTACGGTATACTGAACTATCATCGTCATCCGTTCAGGTTAACCAAGGAACAGCTCGGCAATGTCGTCCAGCGAAGCAGCGCAGTTGCGCGATCAGATCTACGAGGAATTGCAGCGACTGCTGCTTTCCGGTGAATTTGCGGCCGGTACCGCGTTGACCGAGATGAAACTCGCGGAGCGGCTTGGCGTCAGCCGCACCCCCGTTCGCGAAGCGTTGATGCGCCTGCTCGATGACGGTCTCGTCGAGGCGCGGCCGAGCGGAACGCGGGTCGTAATCGACCTGCGCAAGAAAGTCGCGGAGGTCCTGCAAATTCGCCTTCAACTCGAGCCATTGGCCGTCGGCCTTGCTGCCCATCAGGTCAACACCGCAGACGTCGATGCACTCAACGCACTGCAAGACCGGATCGAGACGCTGTCGAAAGACTGGAACGCGAATGCAGACGTCCTGCTCGACCTCAACCGCCAGTTCCATCGGCAGATTGTTGGTCACTGCGGCAACAAGAGCCTGATCGAGATTCTGGATCGGATGAGTCCGTTTGCCGTCTTTCCACGGACGTTGACGCTGTATACCGATGCCCAGCGCATACAAGCGTTCGCCGAGCATCGAGACATCCTCGACGCACTGTGGAAGCGCGATCAGGCGACAGCGGAAGCCGTCACACGTACGCACCTGATGCGCGGCGCCGCCGCGATCAAGAAGGCACTCGGCTAGAGCGACGCTACGCCCGCGCGGCGCTGCACCGCCGGGCTTGCCATCCCTCCGCGCGACGACGCATGCCCGGCGTGCCGGCCTGCGCCGCCGGCTCACTCAAGCCGACGGCTGGCGTCCGCAGCGTGGCAGCGCATGTGCGCGTTCAGAACATCTGCCGGATGCCGATCGAAAACGCCCGCGGATTCACGCCCTGCTTCGCCGGATAATTCACGACCGCAGTACCCGCCCACAGGATGGCCGCGGCATTCGAAGCGTTGTTGACCTCACCGAATGTCACGTACACGGTAGTCCGCTTCGAAAGATAGTGCGCGTAGGTCACGCCGATGGTCGTTCCCGATCCGTGTGAGTCGGCATAGTTAAATCGAGTGCGGAGCACTTCAGCGATCAAGTCGTCGACTACGAACACCGGGATGCGGATTCCGACCCAGTAGGTACTGGTGCTGGTGAAGGTCGTCGCAGTCAGATTCTTGTTCGTTTCCGATGGATTGAAGAAATAATAGCCGGCGTACACCTTGCCGAATCCGAAGCGGTAGACCGCGCCGAATGTCGCCTCCATCTGCCACGCGCCCGCCGCGTCCGCCGGAATATCGGCCGCATACTGGCGGAAGCGATTGAACGCGGCCGTCAGATAGATCGTGTCGTTCGAATAGGTAAGACTTGTGCCGTACAACAGGCCCGTTCGCGCCACGTTCTGGTCACCGGTCGAACCGATGACCTTCAATTCGACACCGCTGCGGCTGAAGCTGCCCAGCAGCGAATTGCTGATCCGGGCGGTCGAGTTGAGGCCTGCCGAACCGCTCGTCGCGAGCGGGCTCTGGTAGATACCGTTTCCAGTCACGAGCGTATTGCCCCAGAAGATCTGGGAGGCGGCGTCGCTCAGCGCAAGCGAGATATCGACCGGCGAGTACTGCCTGCCGAGTGTCACGCTCCATCCGCGATCTGACGTCAACCCGACCCACGCCTGACGCCCGAACATCGCGCCACCCTGCTGGGCCACTCCCGTATTGGTCGCAAACCCGTTCTCGAGCTGGAATTTCGCGTGCAGCCCGCCGCCGAGATCTTCGTTGCCAAGGAAACCGAAACGGCTTCCATTGCTGACGCCCGAATCCTCCCGGAAAACCGTGTGACTGCCGTTTCCCGGCCAAGCCATCGTGAGCGCACCATCGACGATCCCATACAGCGTCACATTTTGCGCGTGCGCCCCCCCTGCGACCGCGCAAAGCACGGTCGCAGTCACGTAACGTCTCCTCATGTCGTCCTCCAAACCTTCCTGTATTTTTATGTTCGATTGCACGACTGCCCGGTTTCGTACCCGGCATAGCACGGCATCGCAACCTACCGCATGCTCAAGGCGGCGTCATGCGATGCCGCACGCGGTCAGCCCCCCGCCAATGCGCGCTTCACCGCCTGAGGAGAGCCCTTTCCGTTCGGGCTCTCGCCAATTTCAGCGTTGTGCGCGTGCGCAAGCTGATGCAGGCCGAATGCGAGATCGGTGCCGCTGCGGTAACCCATCAGGTCGTCGCATTGATTGACAGCCTGCTTCGCGAGCGCCAGCCCCAGACGTGGACGCGCAGCGATGCGCGCGGCAAGCGCCATCGACTCGTCCATCAACTGCGCGCGCGGGACCACCCTGTTGACCATGCCGATCCGATGCGCGTCTGCCGCGGTCAGGCGTTCCGCGGTAAAGAGCAGTTCCTTCGCGCGGCGGCTGCCCAGTTCCCACGGATGCGCAAACAGCTCGACACCGGGGATACCGAAATCGACCGCGGCGTCGGCGAAGTACGCATCGTCGCTCGCGACGATCAGGTCGCACGACCAGGCAATCATCAGGCCGCCCATGATGCACGCGCCGTGCACGGCGGCAATCGTCGGCTTCGGCAGTTCGCGCCAGCGTCGGCATAGCCCGACGTACAGTTCGCTTTCGCGGGCGAACCGGTTATCGGCGCCGCGTTTGCCGACGTGATCCCACCACAGCGACCGGCGGTCGAACGAGGTTTCGCGGTCCGCCGTTTTGCCGAGGTCATGCCCGGAAGAAAAGTGCGGTCCGCGCCCGTTCAGGACGGCGACGGCAAGCGAATCGTCATAGGCGAATCGCTCGAACGCACGGTCGAGCGCATAGAGGAGCGCGCCATTCTGTGCGTTGCGGACTTCCGGACGATTCAGCGTAATCAGTGCTACGTTGCCGACCGCTTCGAACAACACCGGATCCGCATCGTCAGGCGATGCGGGAATACTTGCCGTGCTCATCGTTGTCATCACTCCATGCATTCATGCGTTCGAGAATTTCGCTCGTATGCTCGCCAAGCCCGGGCGGCGCGGCAAACCGTTCTTCCGAACCCGTCTTGACCGGATTGCCGACCATGCGCGTGACGCGCCCGTTCGCGTCCTGAACATGGACGACCATGTTGCGACGCTCGACCGTCGGAAACTCGAACGCTTCCTTGACTGTCTGGACCAGCGCCGCCGGGACGTCATGCTCGCGAAATCGCGCGATCCAGTAGCCTGACTTGCGGCTCGCGAACTGCGCCTCGAGCAACGCCTCAAGTGCATCCCGGTTGCGCTGGCGCAGCGACAGGTCAGCGAAACGGGCATCTGTTGCGAGGTCGGGCAGATGCAGCGCTTCGCAATAGCCACGCCACCAGTGAGGCAACGCGCTAGGCGTCGCATAAACATATCGCCCGTCCGCGCAACGGAATGCCTGGCTCGGCGGCAGCGTTGCATGTCGCGTGCCCATACGCGTATAGACGGTGCCAAATGATAAGAAGTCCTGAGCTTGCCAGACGAGCAGACCAAGTTGCGCGTCGAACAATGACACCTCGACATGCCGGGGCTTGCCGTCGGCATGGCGTCCGTGCAATCCTGCCAGCACCGCGATCGCGGCCCACAGGCCGGCACCGGTGTCGCCGATCTGGATACCGACACGCGCCGGAGGCCCGTCGCGCTCGCCGGTGAGACTCATGATGCCGCTCAGTGCCTGAACCAGCGTATCCACGGCCGGCCGATCCGCGTATTCCCCCTCGTTGTCGAAACCGAAGATCGAACACAGCACGATGTCCGGCTTGCGCTTCACGAGCGCATCGTAGCCGATGCCCAGCCGGTCCAGCACACCGGGCCGGAAGTTCTCGCACACGACATCGGCGGTTTCGACCAGCGAAAGAAAGGTCTCGCGATCCTCGTCGCGCTTAAGGTCGAGCACCACGCTTCTCTTGTTTCGATTGACGCTGAAATAGAAAGTACCGACACCGTCGTCGTGAAACGGCGGGATCTGCCGGGTAGGATCGCCGCCCGGCGGCTCGATCTTGATGATTTCTGCGCCGAGATCCCCGAGAATCATCGTCGCGAACGGCCCAGACAGGAAGTGGGTCAGGTCAAGTACGCGCAGGTTGCGCAACGGCGACTGCAAGGGCTCGCAGCCCGGATGCTGGGCCATATGTCACACCTCCTTCAGTTGGGCAATTGAAATCTCACCGGCGAGCAAGCGGCGATTCGCAGGGACCTGTTCGGTCAGCCAACGCACGCGCTCCGCGTGCTCCGCCGCACCGCGCGGCACCGTGGCATCGACGCCCGCCTTGATGTAGGTCACTGCATGGGAATCGGCCGCGGCGATCTCGCGCGCCCAGTCCAGCGCCACGGCAAGCGCCTGCCCCGGTTCGACCACGCGATTCACGAGGCCGGCCCGATACGCGTCGTCCGCACTCAGGACGGCGCCGCGCAGCAGGATTTCCATCGCCAGCTTGTGCGGAACCTTCGCGGCAAGGCCGACAGCGAAACCACGCGTCAGCCCGATACGCGCCTCCGGATAGCGGAAGCGCGCCGACGATGCGGCGATGCACAGGTCAGCCTGTTGAAGCATGATCATCCCGGCACCGATGCACCATCCTTCGGCAGCAACGATCACCGGTTTGCTTATCGGCACAGCCAGGTTCGGCGCCCAGTTCGACGTGGTCGGCGCGTCGCCGATATCGATTCCCGCGGTGAAATCGCCGGCCGCCCCGGTCAGCACCGCCACGCGCTCTCCGCCGTGCTCAAACTGTCGCCACGCGTCCTCGAGGCCCTGTGCGACCTCGCGGTTGACGGCGTTCTTCTTGGCCGGCCGATTGATGGTGACGGTCGCGACACCGTCAGCCGATTTGTACAGGACTGCATTTTCAGACATGGTGTCTCCTCTCTGGTCATTCGGTATACAGCCTATATTTTTAGAATACTGATTGCAACAGCAATTCGCTCGTCACCTGCGTCTCCTGCGTCGTGGTAAACACGAATTTCAGCCGAAAACTTCGACAACTTCGCACGGAAATTCGGGATTCTCAATCGCCCATCCGGCAGCAAGCTTCTAGTGACATCCCCCAATTGGAATACCAAATATGTTTTTTGTATTCTCTTCGATGAAAACGCAGTACGGCATGTGGTACTCGAGCACCAGCTTGCCGGACTGTTCCGCCATGTTCTTGAGGTCGCACATCACGGGAGGATTTATGCTGGATGACACGCAACGGCCGACGGCAACGCCGACGCCAATCCGCGCCGGCGGGTATCGCTGGCTAGTGCTGGTTATGCTGCTGCTGGTGTACGCGCTGAATTGGATAGACCGGCAGATCATCGGGATCCTCGTCATTCCGATCAAACACGAACTCGGATTGACGGATACCCAGCTGGGCACCTTGGGCGGCGTGGCGTTCGCGATCTTTTATGCGGGCCTGGGGGTTCCAATCGCCTGGCTGGCCGATCGCAAGAGTCGCACCTGGATCGTCACGATCTCGCTCGGCCTGTGGAGCCTCTTCACCGCGCTTTGCGGCATGGCGACAAGCTTCTGGCAGATGTTCGCGTATCGGATGGGAGTGGGCGTCGGCGAAGCCGGCGGCGTTGCTCCGTCGTTCGCGTTGATCACCGACTATTTCCCGAGACACCTGCGCAGCCGCGCGATCGCGATCTACGCATTCGGCATTCCCATCGGATCGGCTGCCGGCATCATGCTGGGCGGCTGGATCGCGAATACTGTCAACTGGCGTACCGCATTCATCGCCGTCGGGCTGGCAGGATTGCTACTGACGCCGGTATTCCGTGCGCTGGTGCGCGAACCCGTGCGCGCCGCCGACGCCGCCGCGTCCGAGCGCGAGCCAGCCGATCCCCCGAGCCTTACCGCAATCGTGGCACTGCTCGTACGCAAGCGGAGCTTCTTGTTCCTGGCGCTAGGCTCGTCGCTCGCCTCGTTGATGAACTACGGGCTGGTGTTCTGGCTGCCGGCATTTTTCAGCCGCACCTTCAGCCTTGGCCTCATGGCCATCTCGGTGAGCTACGGCGCCGTCGTGCTCGTCGGTGGCGTGCTGGGCGTCTGGCTCGGCGGCTGGCTCGGCGACCGCTTCGGTCCCGACAATCCGTCCACTTACGTCCGTGCCGGCGCGACCATGTTGGCAGCGTCGGTGCCGTTCTATGTCGCCGGGCTGATGATGTCGTCTCCGTACTTCGCGCTGTTGTTGTTCGTCGTCCCGGCTGCATTGTCGTATGTCTGGTTCAGCCCGATCATTTCGTCGATTCAACTCCTCGCGCCTCCGCCGGCGCGCGCCACCGCATCCGCATGCTTCCTCTTCATCAACAATCTGATCGGCGTCGGACTCGGGAGTTTGATACTGGGTGCGTTGTCGGACGCGATGCGCGTGCATTTCGGCACGCAGTCGCTGCGCTATTCCATCCTGTGCGGCCTCACGATCTATCTCGTCGCCGCCGTCCTGTTCGCGATCGCGTCCCGCTACGTCAATCGCGATTGCCTAGGCGGCAACGACACCACGCAGCGCACCGGCGCCCCGATGCCGACCTGCGGCGAGATTGAAGCGAGCGTGCCGGACAAGGCAGCGGGGTTGTTCGAGTGAACCGACGCGCCAGGCCAGCCGCACAATGCATGCGCGGCCATTTGAAAGCCGCACGCGCGACCTTATGTATCCGGTTCAGGCGCTATCGCGCAACGGGGTCGCGAACGGCGAGACTGTCGAATGGTTTCCGGCCGTTCTCAAGATCGGCTCGGCGGTCGTGGACCTACGCGGCGCGATGACCGTCTGCGCTGCGCAGAGCGGCCCGGATTCCGGGCCTGCTTGTCTGCCGTCCAGCACGCGAGGCGCAAGCGCCCGGCCCACACTCCCTGCCACCGCCGCCCTGCATCGATCTCCGCCGCGTCCGCCGCTGAACATCGGGGACGGCCGGTCGTCAAATCAATGCTCGACCGCCCTTTCCGCACCGAGCCCGGTCTGCGCACGCACGAACTGGGCATCGAACGCGCGACGCTCCGCGGCTGCCTTCGCACTTCGGTCGAACATCGAAATCACGTAGCTCGCCAGGAACGCCAGCGGCATTGTGAACAATGCGGGATGATCGTAAGGGAACACGGCAGCCGGATGCCCGAGCACCGACTTCCACACCGCGGGCGACAGCACAACCAACGCGACGGACGATACGAGCCCGACGACGCCACCGCAAACAGCACCTCGACTCGTCAATCCCCTCCAGTACATCGAAAGCACGAGCGGTGGAAAGTTTGCTGAAGCGGCGACGTTGAAGGCAAGCGCAACGAGGAACGCGAGGTTCTGCCCCTTGAACAGAATGCCAAGCAGCACGGCGATGACCCCAATCGCCAGCGTCGTCCATCGGGTCACGCGGATCTCCGATGCGCCGTCCGCTCGCCCCTTGCATATCACATTGGCGTAGATGTCGTGCGACACGGCGGACGCCCCCGCCAGCGCCAGACCCGACACCACCGCCAGAATGGTAGCGAACGTTACCGCTGCAAGGAATCCGAGGAACAGGCTGCCGCCCGTCGCCTTTGCCAGATGCATGGCCACCATGTTGCTCCCACCGAGAAGCACCCCGCCGGTGCGCCCATTTTCGAAAAACTGCGGGTCCGTGCCGACAATCACGACGCTTGCGAGACCGATGATGAACATCGCGATGAACATGAAACCGATGCATGTGCTCGCGACGAACACGCTCTTTCTTGCCTCACGCGCGTTCGGCACGGTAAAGAAGCGCATCAGAACGTGCGGTAATCCGGATAGGCCGAATACGGTAGCAAGCGACATCGAGACGGCCGAGACGGGGTCTGCGAACAGCCGTCCCGGTTCCATTAGTGAGCTCCCGCCCTTGTGCACCGAAACCGCTGACACCGCAAGCCGCTCGAAGCTGAAACCGAAGTGACTGAGTGCCAGTATCATCAACAGCGTGCCGCCGAACATCAGCAGGACGGCCTTAATGATCTGAACCCACGTCGTCGCGATCATTCCGCCGAACGTCACATAGACGATCATCAGGCACCCGACGCCGACGACCGCATAGTTGTAGTCGATCCCGAACAATAGTTGAACGAGTTCACCCGCGCCGACCATCTGGACGATGAGATAGAAGAACACGACCGTCAACGAGCTGATCACCCCCATCCAGCGCGTGCTGATCGGATCGAGCCGGTAGGCGATGATGTCGACGAACGTGAACCTGCCGAGATTGCGCAGTCGCTCTGCCATGAGGAACAGCATCACCGGCCAGCCCACGAAGAACCCGACGACATAGAGCAAACCATCGTAGCCTTTCGAATAGACGAGGCTCACGACGCCAAGCAGCGTTGCGGCGGACATGTAGTCCCCGGCAACGGCAAGGCCGTTCTGTAGGCCGCTAATGCCGCCGCCGGCGGTAAAGAAATCACTCGCCGTCCTGGTGCGATGCGCTGCCCAGTACGTGATGCCCAGCGTGATGCAGACGAACACCATGAACATTGCGATGGCCGTGAGATTGAGCGGCTGCCGCTGGCCACCCACCGCGACGGGGCCCGCCCATGCGAGCCCTGCCGGCGCGGCGGAAAACGCGAATGCAGCCGACCAAATGTGTGCGATTGACCTCATTTACCCACCTCGCCGAGCAGTTCGTCGCTCAACCTTTCGAACCGGTCGTTCGCGACATGGACGTAAAGCCAGGTGAGCCCCCATCCCGCCACGATCACGGCAACCGCGAACATCACACCGACAGTCGTGACGCTACCCGCGGACACGGGACTGCGCAACAGATCGGGCCGCAACGCAACTAGCGAGATCAGCCCGAAATACGCCCCCAAAACGGTGACCATCAACGCCCTGACCAGGTGCGACCGTTCCGCGACCAGTTCACGAAACTTCGCATGCTCCCGCATGCGCGATACCGCACTTTCATTCAACGTCATATGCATCCTCCTCGAATGTCTGGATTCCGGATCACCTTTCGGTCCTCGATCCTGCCAATAAAATTCGTTATCCATATAATATTTTCCGCGCGATCAGGAGAGCGATGAGTCGCCGGGCGCAGCACTTCAGGCCTTCTCCACCCTCCACACCGGCGACGGGACGGACATGCAGACAAATCTGCCGGCCGCCGTGTCGCGATCATCCGGGTACCCGTACGACTGAGCTTATTGGCACGATTGCCGAATTGCAGCCCCCTCCAGTGGGGGGCGGTAATGCGTGTGCTGCTTCGCCGGGAATGACCCGACTACTCCGGTCGGCGACTGCCGACCGGCCTCAATGCGCTTACACCGGCACGATGCAACTCCCCCCTGTCCGGGGGGGACAAAAACGGGGCTTCAAGCGGTATTTCTGACGGACGGACTCAGGCGCAGGAACCGCTGGGCGATCACAGCGCAGTTTCTGTCGTCCGACTGCTCGAGTGCCCGCTCCATGACGCCGGCGTGTACGCCGTCGATGTGTTATCGGCGGAGCGCATGATCGACCGTGCGGATGCCACGTCCGGACATTCGTATTACAGGGAACCACGACACCTCATTTCATTGCTAATGTCATGCATATCTTCCGAACCGACCTGAATCTCCTCGTGGTTCTCGATCGCATTTATACACAGCAGAGCATCACGCGCGCGGCACAGCAGCTCAACCTCAGCCAATCGGCGGTCAGCCATGCACTGAATCGGTTGCGCGAACTGCTCGGCGACCCGCTGTTCGAGCGTCACGGCAATGCAATGGTGCCAACCCCATTTACGCGCGCGATCATTGCGCGTGTACGCGATGGCTTGCACACGCTCGAATGCACGCTGCACGAATCCAGTCGCTTCGACGCCGAATCGGCGAATCGACGGTTTACGCTCGGTGTTCTCAACGCACACGAGCCGGTCGTATTGCCACCCATCATGCAATATGTCACGCAGCATGCTCCGTCGGTTGATGTCGCCGCGATACAGCACGATCGGCGCACGATAGAAGCAGACCTGCTCACTGGTTCGCTCGATGCCGTCATCGACGTGTTGCTGCCTCACCCGCAGTCGGTGTGCAGCGCCAGGCTCGCGACAGACAAGTACGTGGTACTGTGCCGACGCGATCATCCGCGCGTCGGACAGCACCTCGATCTCGGCGCCTACCTCGCCGAAGAGCACGTGCTCGTGACGAGCCGGCGACGCGGCGGCGGCGTCGAGGACTCTGCACTCGTCAAGCTCGGCGCCGAGCGGCGCGTCCGCCTGCGATGCATCCGCTACTTCGCCGCGTGCCGCGTGATCAACCAGACCGACCTGCTGCTGACGATGCCGGAGCGCTACGCCCGGTTGCTCAACCAACTTGTCGACAACCAGATGATCGAATGCCCGTTCGACGCATCGATCGATACGTATCTCTACTGGCATGCGAATTCCGATGCTGATCCAGCGAACGTATGGCTCCGACAGCGACTCAGGGCGATATTCGAGTCCGCTCATGCAGAGGCGGCGCAACACCTGTGACACGATGCCCGGTCGTCTCCGCCAGACGGCGTCCCGCCCTCTCTACCCCTTCAGCTCGCGCCTCAGGATCTTGCCGGTCATGGTTTTCGGTAACTCGTCGAGGATCTCGACGATGCGCGGATACTTGTACGCCGCCATCCGATCCTTGCAGTACGCGAGCAGCGCGTCAGGTGCGACCTGTGCATTCGGTTTCAGGCTCACGACAGCCTTGACCGTTTCGCCACGGTAGCTGTCCGCCACTCCGACGACGGCTGCCTCGCGCACGGCCGGATGCGTATACAGCACGTCTTCGACTTCACGCGGCCAGACCTTGTAGCCGCCCGCGTTGATCATGTCCTTCTTTCGATCGACGAGATAGAACCAGCCATGCTCGTCCATGAAACCGACGTCGCCGGTACGGAAATAGCCGTCGACGATTGATTTCGCGGTCTCTGCCGGCTTGTTCCAGTAGCCGGGTACAACCATCGGTCCACGCGAAATGATCTCGCCGGTCTCGCCTGACGGCAGTGCCCGGCCCTCTTCGTCGCCAATGTACGACTCGACATTGAACACCGGCACGCCGACTGCGAGGGTCCCCGACGAAGGGTCGACGGGCGCCTCGCATCCAGGCGGCACGCAGTGCGTCGGCGAGTTCGTCTCGGTCAACCCGTAGCCGTTGTGAATGTAGTGGCCGAAGCGCTCCCGGAACGCGTCGATAACACTTGGCGGAATCGGTGCGCCACCCGAGTAGATGCGCCGCATCGATGCCAGATGCTCGCGGGTTGCAAGTGGATGGTTCATCAGCGCGATGAATGCCGTAATCGAGCCGATCGTGAATTCGGCGCGATGCTCGCGGATCGCGTCGAGGATCACGCCCGGCTCGAAACGGCACGCGAGGATCAACGGCGCAGCGCAGATGAACGCCGCGCCGATATGCCCGACAAGCCCGGTAATGTGGAACAGCGGAGCGACACCCAGGATCGGACCGCCTTCGCGCAGTTCGATCCAGTCGCGGTATACCTGCGCATTGAACGCGATGTTGCCGTGTGTGTTCATCGCCCCCTTCGGCGCGCCGGTAGTGCCCGACGTATAGACAAGCATCGCGATGTCCGACGATCCGACGGCGACGGGCGGCGGCCTGTGGCCACGATACGCGGCGATCGCCGTCGACAGATCCTCCGCACCTTCGGCCGGCTGGCGTCGCGTGTTGGCAAACAGCCGTGCGTCATTTCGGTGCTGGTATTCAAGTTCGAACGTCGTCATGACGGCCGGCTGTACGGCCGGCTCGCCGCGCGCGGCGGCTGCAGCCTCCTCCGCAAGAAACGGGCGTACGACACCGGCATAAAGCGATTCGTGACAGACCAACATCCGCGCGCCCGAATCTGCGAGCAGCACACGCAGCTCACGTGCGCGATTCATCGGATTGATCGACACCGCGATCATCCCGAGCTTCCATGCGGCAACGAGCGCGATCATGAATTGCGGCACGTTTTGCAGATAAAGTGCAACGCGATCGCCACGGACACAGCCGCGCGCGAGCCACGCGCTTGCGAGGGCATCCGACAGGGCGTCGAGCTCAGCGTAAGTCAGCACGCCGTCGAAATACAGAATCGCGGCACGCTCCGGCGCCCGTTCGACGGCCGCGCGGAACATGCTCAGTGCGTCTGTAAACACCGGCGAGATCGTCGCCAGATGGCCGGTCGCATAGTTCGCGAGCCAGGGCTTGCTGTCATAGGGCGTCATGGGCACTCCACGAATGGGCGCCGCGGCATCCGGTGCACGCGTCGCCGAAATTGCACGGTGTGCCCGGCGCTAACTGCGCCGGACACGTTCGGACCGGAAATGTAGACGGCCTACTTGATGACCACCGGGTTGACCGGTGCGCCGCTGCCGTTGACGATCTTGAGCGGTGCTGCCGTATAGAGGAACGACCACTGCCCGTCGTCCGCGCAGTCGGCGGCGAGCGGATCGAGCTGCGCAATCTCGGTCAATGTGATGCCGAGGTTGCGCATCAGCGCGTTGTGCAGCGGCAGTGCAACGCCCGATTCGGGATCGATCGTCACCTCGTTCGCAATCGTGTCCGTGACGAGGTTCGGAATCTCCATCTGCTGGAACCATTCGACAAGCTCGGGGCTGTAGGTCAAGCCCGGCTCGATGAAATTCTTGTAGAACTCCGCCTTGTCGCGCTCGTAGAACGAGCCAATCCAGCCGGTGCGGATCACGAGGATGTCACGTTGTTCGATCGTCACGCGTTGCGCGTCGGCTGCGTCGAGCAAATCACGATGCGTAAAGGTCTCGCCCGGGTCGAGTACCGCCTTGCCGCGATGCCGTGCGATATCGATCAGCACGCCGCGCCCGACGACTCCGCGTTCCGCGATCGGCAATACACTCGCCTTCGCGAGGCCGCCGATCGTCGATTTCGCGTCGTAGCCATTCCAGATCTGGTCGCCGTACCAGACATGGCCGAGCGCGTCGTACTGCGTTGAGCCTTGCAGATACATGATCATCATGTCGTCCGCGTATTCAAGGAGCCCGGGAAACAACGGCCCCTTGCCGCACATGTAGTGCCCCTTGTCCATCACATTCATGCGGCAAGCCGGTGAGCGACCCGGCCAGACAGGATCGCCCTTCGGGTTCCCCATCTGAATCTGCAGCGTAAACGTCTTTCCAGAGCGCACCGCCGAAACGCCACGCAGCACCTCGGATCTGGTCAGGTAGTTTAGCGAACCCACCTCGTCGTCGGCCCCCCACTTTCCCCAGTTCTTCGGCGCATCACGCAACAGTTCGGCCAACTCCGGAACATTCTTCGACTCCATGCATCGTCTCCTTTCAAATCTACCGTCGAAACCTCCTCGGTCGAGCATGCGTGCGGAAGACCCCCACTCATACCGCCGAGATTCATCGAAGTATTTTTCATTGACGACAGCGTAGGCTCGCATAAAATTCGATGCAAATGAATTGTTTTCATTGCACTCAATTAGATTCGTACATATCTAGTACTACCCCCATATTTCCACACAATGGATCATTGATCTAAGATCACCGACAAATTACACCACAACCCCAATCACCCACTTCTAAATTTTACTTTCCAATCAGCGCCACGAGCATTGATCACCTAAAAATCAACCTCGCATTCACCGGCTCGCCGTTTAATAAAATTGTTTTTACTCAAATCCAATAGTTTTCAAATTTACTTCCAACGATCAATAAACACATTTAGAAGAACATAATCAATTTGGAGATGATTGAAGATGCCCGTTCGTTCCAAAATCAGTGGAATCGCGCTGTTGACAGCCGTACTGGGAAGCACCGCGCTGCAGGCGCATGCGCAGAGCAACGTAACGCTTTACGGGATCGTCGACAGCGGCTTCCTGTATACAAGCAAGACGCTCGATACCACGAGCGGACAGAACGCTGGCCATCAGTTTTCGCTGATCAGCGGCGGAATGACGCCGTCGCTGTTCGGCGTGAAAGGCACCGAGGATCTCGGCGGCGGCGTAAAAGCGATCTTCACGCTCGAAAGCGGTATCGACCTGTCGCAAGGTAACTTCACCGACTCGAATGGCAATTTCTTCGGCCGCCATGCCTGGATCGGCATCCAGAGCGACCTGGGCACCATCAAGGCCGGTTTGCAATTTTCCCCATTCGTGCTGTCGCTGATCTCGACAGACCCGCGCTCAGTGTCGTTCTTCGGCAGCCAGGTGCCGCTTTACGTCGGCAACGTGCTAGTCACCGGCATCTTCAACGCAAATGCGATTTCGTATGCAAGCCCGACGATTGCGGGTTTTCAGGGCAACGCGATGCTCGCGCTTGGCGGCGTCGCTGGCAATTTCCAGGCGGGTCGCCAGTATTCCGCAAGCCTGAACTACACGTATGGCCCGATTCTGGTTAGCGCAGCCATGTATAGCGGTAATGCGGGCGGCACCGCTGCCGCGACACCGGTGCCGAGCACAGTGGCATTCTCGGGCCGCACGATTAGTGCCCGTTATACATTCAACGACCTGATCGTGAACGTGCTGTTCGTCAATTACAAGGTCGCAGGCTCGTTCGACAGCCGCGTATACGGTGGGGGCTTAAGCTACAGATTCACGCCCACGATATACGCTGACGCGGGCGTCTGGTATACGAGTGACGGAAACGACACACGGAATCATTCGATCCTGGCCGCAACAGGCTTGACCTATAGTCTGTCGAAGGCGACGCTGCTCTACGGCCAGTTCGGCTTCGTCAACAACCATGGAAAGATGAACACCGGCCTTTCAACCAACGGTGCACTTTACGGTGCCTCGGGATCGACATTCGGCACCGTCGTCGGGATTCGGCATCTCTTCTAGTCAGTACGACTCTCCGTGAGGCACAAGGGCTGGCCTGCTGCGAGGGATCAAACGCGGGCTAGGAGTGCATGGTGGGCGCACCATCGTTGATTCCCGGGAAGCCGGGTGAATGCATCAAGACCGATCGCCGTGATGCTGTGAAGCTTGCGCGGTCGCTGCGCGCCGGGGATCTGTCAGCGGTGTACGTGCCCAGCGTCGAAGATGAAGCATTTCGCGATCTGGCTCGCGCATGGGTCGGCGCCAACGACGATGCGAGCGGCTCGAGGCTGCGTTGCGCGAGGCAGTCGTCAACTGGCGCTTCCATCCAGCCGTCCTTGGCCTGCAGACGAAGCGCGACGTGCAGTTCACCACGGCGGTCGGGATGCTCGCCGCACTCGGCGATCTGTCCCGCTTTGCTCACCCACGCCAATTGATGGCCTGCATCGAACACGCTCATTGGCCTCAAACGGCTGCGCTCTCCGTCGCGCCGGCCGTCGTCGAGCCGCCACGACCGCGCCGGCTTATACATCCGCCACGATCACCACTTTGCCTTTGACCTGGCGATCCGCCATGCGGGCGATCGCATCGGCTGCGCCGGCAAGCGGCACACGCTCGGTGATGACAGGCCGGACCTTGCCCGCCGCAAACCATGCAGCAAGCAGTCGCATGGTGGCCACATGCTGTTGCGGATCACGGCGCACCGCATCGCCCCAGAACACGCCAAGGATGTCACGCTCCTTGAGCAACGCCAGATTCAGCGGGATCTTCGGAATCTCGCCAGCAGCAAAGCCAATCACGAGAAACCGACCGCGCCAGGCGGTCGCGCGCAACGCCGCCTCGCTGTGCAAGCCGCCCACCGGATCGTACACAACGTCAACGCCGCGCCCATCGGTCAGTTCGTCGACGCGGCGACGCAGGTCGTCGGTCACGTAGTCAACCGTCTCGTCCGCGCCCGCATCGCGGCACAGCGCCAATTTATCAGCCGTCGACGCAGCCGCGATGACACGCGCGCCGAGCGCCTTCGCTATCTCGATCGCTGCGAGCCCGACACCGCCCGCGGCGCCCAGCACGAGCAATGTTTCCCCCCGCTGTAGGCATGCCCGCTGCTGAAGCGCGTGCAGTGACGTCCCGTATGTCAACGTCAACGCGGCGCCCTGATCGAAATCCATCCCGGATGGCAGTGTGGTGAGCTGGTCCGCTTCGGTGACACACATCTCCGCGAATGCGCCATAGCCAGTCCATGCGATCACGGCATCGCCAGGTTGCCAAGCAGTCACACTTTCGCCGACCGCGTCGACCATGCCGGCGAGCTCCGCGCCGGGCGAAAACGGTAGCGCCGGCTTTGTTTGGTACAGCCCCTGAACGATCAGCGCATCGGGAAAATTAAGCGCAGCGGCCTTTACGCGAATCCGCACTTGTCCTGCGGCCGGTTCGGGAACCGCGACGTCCTCGAGTCGCAACCGGTCGATCGGTCCGAAGGCCGTACAAAGTAGAGCTTTCATGCGTTCACTTCTCCTTGCGCGGCATCGCGAGCCGCTTAGTGTCACCGCCCCGCCGTGGCCCATACCTCGATACCGGAGCGACATTCGATCACGGTCGCTCGAACGGCAACGCGGAAATGTGCGGAATATCACTGCAACAACATGAATGCCGCCGCTGGTCGGAAAGCGCCGCGAATCGCGATCGGCGACACGTCACGCACGCGGTCGGAGATGCTCTCCGCTGTCGGTAGCATCCCAGCCATGGTGCCGACGAACAGCGGTTCGTTCAGGGTCTTGCGCAAGCGCACGAACGCCTTGCTGACGGCCGGCTCTGTGATGCCCAGCACATCGGTCGCGCGCGCCAGCTTGGACTTGACGTAGATCGCATCGAATACGATGAAGAAATTCATGCCAATCTTCGATCCGGCATCGCCGGACTCGTTGCCGCATCGAAACGCGCGCGATCACTACCCTTCCGTGTCGCGCGACGACATCGCGTTCGCCGTCGGCGACGCATTCGCACGGTGTCCACGACCGCGTCCGCACCGCACGGAACAGCGCACTCGGGTCAGACACGCCATCGATGGCCTCCACTCGGACGATCGCCTGCAAATACACGTGATGTCCTGTCGCGCAAAATACTCGCCCCGCCAAACACTTTGCTGTTCGCCGTGCGCTGAGAGCCTCTCGTGGTTCTCCGTGTCGAACGACACAATCCGTGCCGTACGAGAGTGAATTCCGCAGTTGCGTGCACACCAGGTCGGATACGTTCAGCCTGGTAAATACACGCTCGCCTCAAAACTCACTTATTGAATCGCGAGCCATTCATTCCATGAAATCCTCCGGACGCCTCGGTCCGGAGGATTTGCATCGCTCACGCGTGTATCGAATTCTCCACGTCACTGGCCGCCTTCCAATCGCAATTGGAGCTTGCTTGTCACCGACGTGACGCCTGGTACCTGGCGAGCTGCCTCCACAGCGGCTTTATCCTGCGACTCGTCCGTGATCATTCCGGCCAGCGTAACCTCGCCCGTCTTTGCTTTGGCAAACACGGTGACCTGCGCATTGCCGATGCCGGGGGTCTTCACGATCGCCTGACGGACTTTCTTCGCGAACGCGCGATTCTCCACGCGCTCGGCCTTCTTCGCCGCACGGGGCGACGTTGCCGCCGTTTTGGTCGTTTGCGCATCGGGTGTACCGGATTGCGCGTAGCACATCGCGGACGACAACGCGACGATACTGGCAAAAACGCTCACGAGACGTGTCTTCATCATCCTCTCCTGGACAAGAACGAACGGGAAACTACGGATTAGCGGACGCCTGAGTTCGACGTCCGGTGTTACGCTTGGCGGCGTGCTCGCCGTTCGGCAGGATGCCTGCCCGCCCTATGCGGCAATCGAATCCAGTGCCTGCTCGTCGGCTTCCAGCGCCGGCGATAGTGTCATGCGCAAATGGTCGAGAAACGTTCGTATTTTTGCGTCCATGAATTGCCTGGACACGTACATCGCGTAAACGTCGAGCATCGTCAGGCGATAAGCCGGCAACACCCTGACGAGCTGTCCGCTTCGCAGATCGTCAATGACCGAATAGATGGCCAACGACCCGATCCCCAGGCCGGCACGCAAAGCAATGGTCATCGCCTCCGGCGCATTCGCCTGAAACCGCGCCGACAGGACCGAGTGCGATACGATCTCGCCACGTGCGCCGTGAAGCAGCCATTCGTCGCTTGATTCCGCTGGCGTATCAAGGCGCAGACACGTATGGCCGGCAAGATCAGCCGGTTTCAAGGGGGTGCCGTACTGGTCGAGATAAGCTTTCGATGCCACCAGAACGCTGTAGCTTTTGCCGTAGGTGTGCGCGATATAGGCGGAATCCGGCAGACTCGATGCGGTGACGACCGACACGTCGTAGCCCTCTTCCACCAGATTCGGCATCCGCTGCGAGTATGTGATTTCGACCGCAACCTCGGGAAAGGCCGCCTGATAGGCAACGACCGACTCGGTTACATGACTTTGCCCGAGTCCAGGCATGGTGTGCACGCGCAAGCGCCCGTATGGACGGACAAGCGCATTTCGGGCCTCGGCGTTCGCCTGATCCACGTCGCCGAGGATCGACAACAAGCGCTCAAAGTAACGCCGCCCACTGTCTGTCAGCGCAATTCTCCGAGTCGTTCGATGCAACAGCCGGGTTTGCGCGTATTCCTCGAGACCGGCGACCGCCCTCGACACCTGTGCAATCGCCACATCGGTCTGTTTTGCCACTGCGGTGAAGCTGCCGGCCTGTACGACGCGTACGAATGTCCGCATGTTTTCAAGCATGTCCATTTTGATCCATCGTCAATCACTGTCTTTGCACAGAACGTGCGATCGGGGGAGGCCTGGTGATGCACGCTGTGGAAGTGACACCCGACAAAACCATCTGGAGATTGCAGCCTGAAGGGACGGCGCCAGCGTAACGGGACATTCGTTCGCGCCACGCGCCGCCACGCTCAATGGTACGGATTGTCGAGCATTCCGTAACTCGCAATCAGCCCCCCGCACGGGGGGGCTATCCGGTCATCGAGTCATATGGGATGCTTGATGAATTCGCAATTCCCTATCGCTGATCAGTCATTTTCCGCAACCGACGTGCGGAGCACGATCTTGCCGATATGGCGGCCGGAATCCATCAGCTCGTGCGCCGCGCGTGCATCGTGAAGATCGAACTTCCGGTATACCTGAGGCTTGACCGCGCCTTGCCGGATCAGCGGCCACACGGCTTCCTCCAGCTCGCGAATGATCTGCGCTTTCTCCACGTAGGTTCGAGAGCGCAGCGTGGATCCAATGTGTGTCAGCCGCTTCGTCAGCATCGGGAACAGATCGAGCTCCTTCGCGGGCCCGTTGATCACGCCAATCTGGACGATTCGTCCGTTCATCGCAGCCGCAGCGTAGTTGCGTGCGACGTAGTCTCCCGCAATGATGTCGACGATTACGTCGACGCCCTTGCCGTCCGTGAAGCGCCCGACGGCTTCAACGAAATCCTCGTTACGGTAGTCGATCGCGAGATCCGCACCGAGACGCTGGCTCGCTTCTCGCTGCTCGTCCGAACCGACGGTCGTGACGATCTTCGACGCACCGAACGCTCTCGCCAGCATCGTCGCCGTCGTACCGATCCCCGACGCGCCGCCATGAATCAGCACGCTGTCGCCGGCAGCAAACCCGCCTCGCTGGAACAGGTTCAGCCAGACCGTCATGAACGTTTCGGGCATCGCCGCTGCCTCCGTCATGTCGAGGCCTTCGGGAATCGCGAGCGTATTGCTCTCGTTCGCCACCGCATATTCCGCGTAGCCGCCGCCCGGAATCAGCGCGCAAACGCGGTCGCCAATGACGAACCGTGTGACGTCGCGCCCGACTGCGACGACGTCGCCGGCGATCTCGAGGCCCGGAATGTCGGACGCACCGGGAGGCGGATCGTACAGCCCCTTGCGCTGAAACACGTCCGGGCCGTTCACGCCTGCCGCGTGAATGCGGATCAGGACTTCGTCGTGACGCGGCGACGGCACGGGACGCGTCGTCGGCACGAGAACTTCGGGGCCGCCGGGACGCACGATTTCGATCGCGGTCATGTCGGTCGGGAGGGTTTGCACGTCATCAATCACGATATGATCCTCAACGTTTTTCGATGCTCGGATGACTCGCGGGCCATCCCCAAGTCGCGGCATCGCAATGTGTGTGAAGGCAGTCTATTGGCAACGACGCTCGCGGGCACGCAGCGAATTGCCGATCGAGGAATGCAAAAATGCATCAGTCTGGACAAGCGACGAACCGGGACGACGCACGCGTATATTTGTGACGCCGTCGATCGCACGGTTGCACGCGAAACATCCCGATGTGCCCATTGCGCTGAACACGTCGACGCAGATCCTGAATCTCGCGAAGCGCGAAGCAGACATCGCGATCCGCACGGATCGGCCTGAGAATCCCGATCTGGTCGCCCGCCGCCTCGTACGCTGGGACATGGGCCTGTTCGCATCGCATGACTACCTGAGCCGACGCACGGCGACGCATTCGCGGGCCACGACCTCGTCGTCTACCGGCCAAACATCGACGCGAGCCGGAACCCAACCTTCGCCGGCGCCCCGATCGATGCCGGGCGCATCGTCGCGCGCGTGAATTCGAACCTGATAATGCGCGCCGCGCCGAGATCGGGTCTCGGTATTGGCGAGACTCCCGTGCACATGGGCGAGCGCGACGGACTCACCCGCATCTGGCCCGAGCGGGGCCGGCAATCTCAGTACGAGGTCTGGCTCGTCACGCGTCGCGACTTGCACCATACCGTGCGCATCTGCGCAACGATCGACGAAATTGGGTTCGCGTTCGCTGCGCATAGGTGAACGTGCCGTAATGGACGTTTTTTTGAAGGAAGCGACCGTGCGGAACGTCGTCTATAGGCCGTTCACTCGTCTGCGTTCCGCGAACGCGACGGATCAAGCGCCAGCCCACTGCGCACGGCCTGGATGCGCGACGTGACATTGAGCTTCTCGAAGATGTTCTTCAGATGCCATTTGATCGTCTCCGGTGCAACGCGGAGCGCGCGTGCGATTTCCTTGTTAGACAATCCCTGTGCGACGTAGTCGAGGATCTCGGCCTCGCGCGCACTCAAATTGCCAGGCGTAGCTGCAGGTCCGGACCGCGCTGCAGGGACCGCGCTCGAAGCTCGATCCGCGTCGAACGCGCGCGCGAGTTCTCGCAAATACCACGCGTTGACAGCCGGCAAACGATCCGCATGCTTCAACGCGCGAGCTACCATACGCTCCACAGTCGGGCCTTCGTCAACGAACGTACGAACCAATCCGTTTCCCTGGCCATACTCGAGCGCTTCCGCGAGCACATCGAGCGCGGCGTCCTCACGGCCGGCCTGCTCGAGCGCTACCGCACGCAACGTGGCGGCCTGCGCGGTGAACCAGTCAAAACCACGCGCGGCCAATACGTCGTGCACAATTGCGATCACCTGCACGGCTTCGTCCGCGCGGCCGTCCGCGAGCAACAGCCGCGCCCGCGCCGATTGCGCCATTTGCCACGTCTCGACGTAACTCGACGCCTCATCCGGCGGCGTGACAGGCACCAGCGCCGCGAGCGCTTTTCCGAACCGGTTGGCCTGCGTCAGCCTCCCATCGCACAAGTAGAGCCTGATGCTGGTCGACATGCATGCGACGCGCAGCCTCAACCATTGGCGGCTGCATGCAATGTGATCGGCATCGTCAAGAATTTCGTGGGCACGTGCCTCATTACCGGACTGAAACTCCAGCAGTGCGGCTGCCTGCATGAACCGCAGCAACGGTCCAAGAGAGCATGCCTGCATCGCGATCTCGAAACGATCGCGCTGGGCTTCACGGACCTTTGACCAATCGTTCCACTCGTAATAGATAGCCGATAGATAACCGGCCGACAAAGCTGTCGCCGCCGAGAGCCGGCCAGCCGACTGCTCTGCGAACCGTAGAGCCGACTCAAATGTCTTCGACGCGTCATGCAGGCGGCCGGCGACGAATTCCGCGAGACCGGACATATTCTGCCGGTAGATGTTCGCGTAGAGCGGCTCGTTGCCGGACGCGGTGCGTTCCGCGCGGACCTTGAGGTTCATCACGTCGTCGATGCGCCCCGCGTAGCCGAGCCCGAAGATCAGCGTGGTCTGACCGATCTGCTCGATCCACGAACCCGACTTTGGTCCGGCCGCCAGCACTCGCTCACCGAGCTGCAACGCCTCGACGCTCCTGTCCGAAAGGCTGACGATCAACGCGTGCACCGCGAGCAGTTCGGTTGCCGTGACAGCGTCCATGTCGATGCGTCGCGCGCTCACGTCGGCTTCGATCGCCTCCAGCGTGCGACGTGCGTCAACCATCCGCATTGACAGTGCGAGCGCCCAAGCGTGCGCAATCCTCAACCGCAAGCGTCCGGCCAACGCCGATTCAGGCAGGCGGGACACCCAATCAAGCACGGTACGCACATCGCTGGATGCGATGAGCTTCATCGCGCACGCTTCAACCCACGCGGCCGCTGTGTCGAAATCGCCCGCCGTGAGTGCATGCCGAACTGCATCCGGCCATTGACGTTCACCCGCATACCATTCGCTCGCGCGACGATGGAGGACGGCGATCGTGTCGGGATTGCGCAGCGTCAACTCCTCGCGCAGATACTGCGAAAACAGTGCGTGATACCGATAGCTCTGGCGGCCTCCGTCGACCGATTTAATGAAGAGGTTATGTGCGCTCAGCCATTCGAGGCAATCCGCAGCATCGTTGTGACCTGTGAGTGCGTTGCACAGCGAGGGGGTCATCCGCTCCAGTACCGACGTGCACAGCAGGAAGTGGCAAATCGCTTCCGGCACGCGCGTCATGACATTCTCATTCAGGTAGGTGGCTATCCCGGCGCGCGCATGGCTCACCTGTTCGGCTACGTGCGCGGCATCGCTGTCGTCGCGGAGAGCAAGCGCGGCCAACTGCAAGCCAGACACCCAGCCATCGGTCGCGTTGCGAAGGCGCTCGACACTCTCCACATTGAGCTGCTTGCCTGCGACCCGGTCGAAGAACGACCGGGTTTCCGCTTCGTCGAAACGCAGATCGTCCGCGTCCACCCTGACGAGTTCGTCGCGCGACTCGAAATAGCTGAGCGGCAACGCCGGTGTGGAGCGGCACGCCAGGACGACGTGCAGGTTAGACGGCGCGTAGCGCAGCAACTCGAACATCGCATCGTGAATGACCCGCGACGCGAGACGGTCAAAATCGTCGAGCATCAGGAATATTTCGACGCCCGCGGTTTCAAGTTCGTTGAGCAACTCATCGAACACGATCTTCAGCGGAATGAGCCCGCGGTCGCGGAGCAATCGCTGAGCACGGGCGCCCACGCCGCCGGTGGCTCCGGCGACGGCAGCGACGATATATGACGAAAAGATCGACACGTTGTCGTCGTCCTGATCGAGACTCACCCACGCAACCTTGACATTCGCCGCTATGAGTGCGTTGCGCCACTCCGCTAGCAGTGTTGTCTTCCCGTAGCCGGCCGGTGCGCACACGAGCGTTACCCTGCGGTCTAGGCCGCGTCTGAGCCGCCCGAACCGGTCAACGCGCGGCACAATTTCACGCGCCGACGCCGGCACCAATTTGGTGCGCACCAGCACTTCAATCTCGTCGGTGTCCGCAGGCTCGGCGGATTGTCTACTGTCCGTGGCCGTCATCCCTATCCCGTACTCCCAGTGCTGTCTGTCCGCTCGTCTGCCCGCGTAGGCACAAGATCTGCGTGCCGCCTCCCCCGATACTTTTTCGGGCTCCGCGGTGCGTTAAAGACAGCATAGCTACGCGACGTCAACCGTCAAAAGTAGGTGATGTTCGTACCGGCTCAGTGCCGGAGTTGCTACCCGCACCGGTCGAACACAAAGGATTGGCATTGTTCTCGATCAGCAGTGCGATGTTCAGCCCCCCATTCGGGGGGCTACCTTAACTGGCCAAGACATTTCATTCTGATCCAGCGGCACCATGGTTTGTTCGCCGGCCGGTGATTCGGCCGCCGAGCGTCCCCTTCGCCCAAAGCCGTCGACATGTCTCTACCGTTCTGGAGCCGTCATGAATTGTCGAGAAATCGCCGAAGCCTTTTTTGATCGCTATCGGCAACACGACATCGAGGGGATGCTCTCCCTCTTTGCCCCCGACGCCACCATCGACTATGTGCCGATTGGTGTGACCGGTTCCGCGGCCACACAAGGCAAGGCAATCTGGATAGCGCTTCTCGGGGCCTTTCCGAACCTGTCCAATGAGATCGACACACTCCACGCGGATAGCGCCGGCCGCTACGCGACTGCTGAGGTCACAATCGACGGTAGCCAAGCACAGGCATTCCTCGGCGTCCAAAATCGAGGGAAATCATTCTCCCTCAGGCACGCATTCGTCTTCGAGTTCGACGCCGGTGGCCGTATCGCGCGGCTCGCCGCCTATTGGGACAACGTCAAGCTCTTCGAAGACCTCGGCAAAACGACGCTCGGATAACAATACGCGGCCAACGGCTGCCCGCTTGCGTCGATACGGCGGGCAGCTGGACAATCCTGAGGATCAAACAGCGTGATAACGCTCGCGCAATACGCGCTTGTTGATTTTCCCGACGCTCGTCTTTTCGATTGCATCGACAATGAGCAGTCTTTCCGGCACCGCGTATCGGGAAATCAGTCCACGATCGGCCACCTGCTTGACGTGTGCCCGCAATTCGGCGGCGTCGACTCGCCCGACATATTCGTCGGACAGTACAACAAGCGCGAGCGGCCGCTCGCCCCACTTCGCGTCCTTCACGCCAATCACCGCGGATTCCCGTACTGCGGGATGTCGAGACAGGATGTCCTCGAGTTCAAGCGACGACACCCACTCGCCCCCCGTCTTGATGACGTCCTTGATTCGATCGGTGATCTGCAACCGGCCGTCAGAATCGATCACCCCGATGTCGTTCGTATGCAGATAGCCGCCCGCCCACAGGGCCTCCGACGCAACCGGCTCGCCGAGATACCCTCGCGTGGCCCACGGCATGCGTACGACGACCTCTCCTGCCGACCGGCCATCGTGCGGCACGTCGCGCAGATTCTCGTCGACGATGCGCAAATCGACGAGCGGCAGCGGAGAGCCCGTTCGCGTCCGGCGCGCGACACTGTCGTCAGACGGCTTGGCGGGGCGCGACAGTGGGGCATCGACCTGCGCGATCGTCATTAGCGGGCACGTTTCCGACATGCCGTAGCCGGTGTACACGTCGATGCCGCGCGCAAGCGCCGCACGCGCGAGCCCCTCCGGTAGGGGTGAACCGCCGACGATCACCTTCCATGATGACAGGTCGACCGTCGCCGAAGCAGAGCAATCCAGAATCATTGCGAGCAGGGTCGGCACGCAATGCGAGAACGTAACCGATTCACGTGCGATCAGCGCGAGCAACCCGTCCGGCGAATAGCGTCCCGGATAGACCTGCTTGAGCCCGAGCGCGGTCGCGATGTACGGCATCCCCCACGCATGCACGTGAAACATCGGTGTGATCGGCATGTACACATCGTCGCGATGTACGCGTCCGCATTCGCGCGCGCTCGAAAGCGCGGCCATTCCCGCAAGCGTGTGCAGCACAAGCTGCCGGTGGCTGAACGCGACACCTTTCGGCAACCCGGTCGTGCCCGTCGTATAGAACGTCGTTGCGCGCGTGCACTCGTCGAAATCCGCAAACACGAAATCCGGCGGACTCACGGCGATCAAACGCTCGTACTCGTCGACAAAGCCATCGGGAATGTCGGTTTCCGAACCGTCGCCGATCAACACGAATTGCCGCACGGTATCGAGCCGGTCGCGTATGCCAGCGAGCATCGGCAGGAAGTCGCGATGGACGAGTACGACCTGCGCGCCTGAATGATTCAGGGTGTACAGAAGCTGGTCGGGCGACAGCCGGACATTGGCGGTCATCAAAGTCGCGCCCATCATCGGAATCGCGAAGTAGCATTCGAGATAGCGATGGCTGTCCCAATCCAACACGGCTACGGTATCTCCGGCGCCGACTCCGATCGACGACAATCCGCTCGCGAGCTGCCCGATGCGATGCCGGAATGTCCAGTAATCGTGCCGGACCTGATCTCCGTAGACGATCTCCTGCTCCGGTCGTGTCGCGAGCGGCGTATGAAGTAATTGCTTGATCAGGAGCGGATACGCGTATGCGGACGGTGTCGGTTCGTTCGGCGAGTGTGAATACGACGGGTTCATGAAAGTCTCCGTGAGCAGCCAATGAGGCGCGACACCGGCCCGCCATATTCATTCGTGCGGGCGGCCGGCGACGTTCGCATGCGACGGCCGCGATGAGGGTCAAGATACCGAACCGGCATGCTTCGAACACCCCCCTTGTTTGGGGGGACTTCCCGTCACGTTGCGATGCATCGGCAATACGGTCGACGCTCGGGCGCTCAAATTTCGACCGCTACCACCTCCCGCGAACCCACCTGATCGGGGGGGCATTCAACGTCGAACAGCATTGTAAGATTTCGCCGATGGCCTATTCTGCGTGACGGGATACCCATCGTTATTTACCAATGCTTAAAGCGAGTCTTCCGTGTCGGTTCGAATTCGTGCACTGACGATGCGCGCTGTCCGGCCGTCAAGTTCTCGCAGATCACTGAACCCGTCCCCGAGAAAGGAGCAGTCATGACTTCTGAACAGCAGCAAACGGACAAGACGCCCACGCCCGATCCCGCGGAGAACAACGCCTACTTCCCTTCCCCGTACTCGCTGTCGCAGTACACGTCGTCGAAAACCGACTTCGACGGCGCGGACTACCCGAATCCTTACAAGGGTGGCAAGTGGAAGGTCTTGATGATCGCTACCGACGAGCGCTATGTCCTGATGACAAACGGCAAGATGTTCTCGACCGGTAATCATCCGGTCGAAATGCTGCTGCCCATGTATCACCTGGACAAGGCCGGCTTCGAGATTGACATCGCCACGCTATCCGGCAATCCCGCCAAGCTGGAACTGTGGGCGATGCCGGGTGATGACGAGGCCGTCCAGAGCACGTACCGGAAATATCTGCCGAAGCTCAAAACTCCGCTCAAGCTGTCCGACGTGCTGGAAATGGATCTCGGCCCGGATTCGCCTTACATCGCCGTGTTCATTCCGGGCGGCCACGGCGTGCTGGCCGGCATTCCGCATAGCAAGGAAACGAAGCAGACGCTGCAGTGGGCGCTCGACAACGACAGGCACATCATCACGCTGTGCCATGGTCCATCGTGCCTGCTGGCTTCGGCTGTCGACGAGGATCCGATAAATTACGCGTTCAAGGGCTATGAGATTTGCGTCTTCCCGGACGCACTCGACAAAGGCCCAAACCTCGACATCGGCTATATGCCCGGCCCTCTGCCTTGGCTTGTTGCCGAAAGCCTGGAAAAACTCGGCGTCAAGGTGCTGAACAAGGACATGACGGGCCGTTGCCATCAGGATCGGAAACTAATCACGGGTGACAGCCCGCTCGCGTCGAACAACATCGGCAAGCTCGCAGCTTCAGCCCTTCTGAAAGAAGTGGAGAATTGACGTCAAGCGATCGTCATTCCGGTGCATCGGCGACATATGTCGCCGATGCATATGCGATCGCTCGATACTATGCGGCAAACAACGCGTTGGGCGCGGATCAGTGCACTCCATTGCCGTTGATGCATGCACCGATCGGTCACGAACGCGGTCGAACTGAGACAGACGAAGACAACTTCACGACGCATTCCAGGCGAGTCTGCTGCTTTCATTTTCCCCATGCGGGTCGCCACAATTCTGTTGAAGCGTATCTCCGTTTTTCGATAGCGACGGGATTTGACAGCGAAGCGCAAATTCCACCGCTACCGCCCAGGCACGGACTGTACGTTTCACACATCGGAGACTGCTCCGGAATCAATAGCGTTCCACGGAGGATCGCGAAACGCATCGACCAGAAAATCGATCAAACAACGCACCTTGAACGGAAGTTGTTTGCGCGTTGGATAGACAGCGTAGATTCCAAGTTCGATGGCTTGAAATTCAGGCATCAGCCGCGACAGGCGTCCGGCGCGTAAATCTTCATCGATCATGAAACTCGGCTGCAGAATGATGCCTCCATCGTCCAGCGCGATCGCGCGACACGTGTCGCCGTTACTTGAATAGACGCGTGCCCTGGTTCGCACAGTAATCTCTCCGTCGGGCCCCTGGAATTGCCATTCGTCGCGACCTGCAAGATAGGTATAAGCGAGCACACGATGCTCAGCCAATTCCGCCGGATGCGACGGCACGCCGTACCGCTGCAGATAGCCAGGCGACGCGCAAACCACCATCCGGGTGGCAGCCAGCTTGCGGCTGACCAGCGACGAGTCCGGCAATGCGCTGATCCGGACCGCGAGATCGTAGCCCTCGTCGACCAGGTCGACAACGCGATCATTCAGCACGATGTCGAGATCGATCTGTGGGTACAAAGCCATGAATCGCCCCCACAGCGGTGCGAGATGTGTAATGCCAAAGCTCAGCGGCACATTGATCCGAACAACGCCGCCGGGTTGATGTGTTCTGGAACTCACCTCAGCCTCCGCATCGTTCATCGCGCTCAGTATGTCCTTGGCTCGCTGATGAAACAGCCGCCCCTCCTCAGTGAGCGACAGGCGGCGCGTCGTGCGTTGCAACAGGCGACTTCCCAGACGGCTCTCGAGCGCGTCGACATGACGCGAGACCGCTGCCTTAGACATGCGTAGCCCTTCTGCCGCACCTACAAAGCTCCCGGCCTCAACCACTGCTACGAACACCGACATTTCCAGACTACGGTCCATTTATCGTCTCGCAAATCGGAACAATCAATCCCAATGGTAGCGATTTATCGCTACCCATGGCGTCAATATAGTGAAGTCTTGCGAACAAACCTTCACTCGAGGAAAACATGAAAATCACCGTCTTAGGCACCGGCAATATGGGTTCCGCTCTCGTTACGCAGCTTGCACGAGCGGGGCATTCGGTACAGGTCGTCGGGCGAAATCTCGCCAAGGCACGCTTGCTGGCCAACGCACATCCGAGCACGGTAGCGGTCGAGGCGTTCGACGCGGCCAGAGAAAGCGACGTCGTCATTGTTGCCACGAGCTATGCCGACGCGGTGTCCGCCTTGCGCGCAGTTGGCGACCTGAACAGCAAGATTGTCATCGACATCACCAATCCACTGACGACGGACTACATGAGCCTCACCATCGGACACAACACGTCGGGTGCGGAGGAAATTGCACGCGCTATACCGAACGCCCATGTCGTCAAAGCATTCAATACGATCTTCGCGCAAGTCCTCTCTGATGGCGCATTGTTTGCCGACGGTCAACGTGGCTCGGTGTTCTTCGCCGCTGACGACGAACTGGCCAAAGACACGGTCAAAATGCTGATCGAGAGTATCGGCTTCCTCGCCGTCGATGCCGGATCGCTGAGAAACGCGCGTTACCTCGAACCGCTCGCCGGCTTGAACATCTACTTTGGATACGGCGCTGGCATGGGTACCGAGATCGCCCCCGCCTGGATTGCCAAATCATGAACCACACCCATCATGACGCACCACGCGCGCTCACCTATGATCCGGAGTCCGGGCTCGCATACTATGTGCAGCGGAGTTCGTCCGCCGTTGCACGGCTCATACTGCTGCACGGCGTCGGTGGCAACGAAACAAATCTTGTGCAACTCGCCGCACTGCTCGATCCGCGCGTCGAAATCGTCTTTGTGCGTGCGCCGGTTGCGATCGGCCCTCAGCAATTCGCGTGGTTTCAGGTGCGCTTCGATCGACAGGGCCCGGTCATCGACGCACAGCAGGCCGAGAGCAGCCGGGAAAAGCTGCAGGTATTGACCCGTGTACTCCGAGAGAACGACGGCTCCTCCCCGCTACCGACTGTCATCGCAGGTTTCAGTCAGGGTGGGATCATGAGCGCGAGTACCGCGCTGACATCGCCGTCGGATGTAAAAGGTTTCGCGATCCTTAGCGGACGAATATTGCCGGAACTCGACGAGCGGATCTCGACCTCGGATGCGCTCTCTACGCTATCGGCATTCATTGCCCACGGACAATACGACGATAAGTTGCCCGTTGCGTGGGCCGAGCGCGCCAGCGCGAAATTGACAAGCCTCGGAATTCCGCACCAGACGGAAATTTATCCGACCGGACACCAACTGACGCCTGAAACCATTGGCGATTTCAATGCTTGGTTGAACGCATGTCTTTCCCTCGCCTGATCTTCAATATGGAGAACACCATGACCGACTCCCGCACTGCTCCCTATGCAGCACTGCTGATGCGCGTTGCGCTCGGCACGATGTTCATTGCCCACGGCCTGACCAAACTGCTCGTGTTCACGCCGGCTGGTATCACGCAATTCTTCGCATCCGTCGGATTCCCCGGCTGGTTCGCATGGCCGATCATTCTGTTCGAGATCGGTGCCGGCATCTTGCTGTTACTGGGCATCTACGCCCGGATCGTCGCTGTGGTTGCCGCCGCTGAGCTGTTTGTCGCGTCGACCGTGCACTTCGGCAACGGCTGGATGTTCACCAATCCGCATGGTGGCTGGGAGTACCCGGTATTCCTGGCCATCGCGGCCGCCGTGATCGCCCTGCTTGGCGACGGCGCCTATGCCGTCAAACCGACCCCCAAGCTGCCCTTTTGACCGCTCGTACGGTCCTCTGCCAATCATCAGCTACGCCGTCCGCGGTTTGAGCAAGCCGGCCACCGGACCCGCTCGTACTCACCCTCACATCATGGAATTCGGCCTCTACACCTTCGGCGATCTCGCCCCCGACGAGCGCAGCCCCGCCCATGCCCGCCGCCGCTTGGCCGAAATCATCGACGCGGCCCGCTTGGCCGACGACGCCGGTCTTGACATCTTCGGTGTCGGCGAACATCACCGTGACGACTTCGCAGTGTCGTCGCCAGCGACCGTGCTTGCCGCAATTGCGGCCGTTACGCGCCGCATCCGCCTGACAAGTGCGGTAAGCATCCTGAGCTCGGACGATCCCGTGCGTCTGTACCAGCAATTCTCAACAGTCGATCTGATTTCGAACGGACGAGCAGAGCTTCTGGTCGGTCGCGGCGCCTACATCGAATCGTTCCCGTTGTTCGGCTACCGGCTCGACGACTACGACGAGCTGTTCGAGGAGAAGCTCGATCTGCTCGTCGCGCTGAACACCGCTCCTCACGTGACATGGCAAGGACGGCATCGCGCACCTTTGCGCGATGCACGGATCGTGCCGCGACCTCTGGCGAACACCTTGCCGCTGTGGATTGCCGCGGGAGGGACGCCCGCCAGCGCGGTCCGTGCCGGCACGCTTGGCCTGCCTTTGAACCTCGCCAACATCAGCGGGCGTCCCGAGCAATTCAAACCCTTCGTTGAACTGTATCGAGAGACAGGCCGGGCGGCGAGACACCCCGCCGCCAATCTCGCCGTTGCAATTTCCGGGCATTTTCACGTGCAGCGCGACGGCACCCGTGCACGCGACACTTTTTTTCCCTACTATCGCGACTACTTCCGGTTCAACCTGCCCCACGTTTATCGCAATCGCTCGCTCACGCAGGATGAATATGACACGCTCACCGGACCGCACGGAGCGCTCTTTGTCGGCAGCGTGCAAGAGATCGTCGACAAGATCCTTTACGAGCACGAGCTTTTCGGCCACCAACGCTATATGGCCCAACTCGATATCGGCGGCCTACCTCCCGACGTGGTCCGAAATACGATCGAACTGTTCGCGGGCGACGTCGTACCTGCAGTACGGCGCGCACTGGCAGGCTGTTGAAAGTCAAACGGTCACTGCGGCGCCAGGTAGTTGGTAAGAATACGATGACCGCAGTTTGCCAAGGTGGCGAACTTGTACGAGCGAGCTCATACGACGAGCGGCTAGACTCGTCAATCACTCGATCCTGCACGTCAACCCGATTAGAGAGCACGATCGGTCCAAATGGCGCTTCGTTCATGATTCGGACGCACATCAAGAAGTGCCGTCGTCAAAAAAATAGTCTGAACCGTCAAAGCTGCGCCCTCTGCCCGGTCAAGAGCCTTACACCGAGTTTGAGCACGTCGCCCACCTTCCATTCATATCCGGAAAATTTCCTCCAAAACACGGCACTCATCTACACTCTGGAATTCTTAGCAGATCACCGGGATCTCATACGCCCCGCGCAAATCTGGCGTGCATCCGTCGGGTGACCGGTACGCACAAGACGTCATGCACTCTGCGTCAAAGGCCGTTCTGCTATTTCACCGTCGCGCGACGTGAAGATTTGGAGGACGTCAAGAAAAGACCGCAAGATAGGCGAGTGATCGTCCTTTCGATAAATGCAAACGAGTTCGATGTTCGCGGCCACCTTGGCAATCAACGGACGATAGACGATACCCGGTAGCCTCAGATGCGACGCAGATTGCGGAACGATACTCAACCCGAATCCACCCGCTACAAGTGCCATTGCAGTCGCAACGTCCGTTACCTCCTGAACCACGTTGGGTTGCGCGTCATACGCGTCGAAAATTTCATATACCCGCGTCCCCAGTCCGGGCGTGGTCCAACGTGGATAGAGCACCATGGGCTCATTCAATACTTCGTAGCAGTCGACACGCTTTTGGTTGGCCAATGGGTGAGCATTCGGCATGGCAACCATCATGCCCTCTGTCAGAACGACCCGCTGAACGATATCCGCTTGTGGCGGAACCATTCGATTGAATCCGATCGTCAGTTCCCTGTCGCGAAGTGCTTGAATTTGCGCTTCCTTTGACATCGGGAACAATTGCAGTTTGACGTTTGGATGTTGTCGTCCGTATTCGAGCAATAGTTTCGGTATCACGTCGAAGATCGCCGAACCGAAGAAACCGATTGCAAGATACCCGGCCTCTCCCTTCCCGACCGATCTTGATTGCTCTTCCGCTTTTCGGACATGCGCCAGAATGGTGTACGCGTGACTCTGGAGCGTCAGGCCTGCAGTCGTCAAATCGATTCGCTTCGCCGACCGCTGAAAGAGCGGGACGCCGATTTCGTCCTCGAGTTGCTGTATCTGCCGGCTGAGCGCAGGCTGGGAAAGATGAAGACGCCGCGCAGCACGATGAAAATTCAGTTCTTCGGCGACTGCAACGAAATATTTCAAGTGTCTCAGTTCCAAAGTCATCTCCAACATGTTCCGGCATCGACCAGCGGCAAGGTTCGACGCAGTTCAGACTGCGGATGCCTACGACACACCCCATCCTGTTGAACCTGATCAACCGCCTGGTATCCGGCCCGCCGGAGCGTTTATCGAACACGCGTGTTTGAATGTCATCGACGCGGGAAACAGTTACGATTCCCCCACTGTCATACAGAGAATTGCCCGTGCCGACAATGGCCTGCGCTCCTTCGACGATGAAACACTGCTATATCTGCGTGGGCCACGTTGTCGCTCGAATGTTCAGCCGGATCCGGCTCTCGTCGTGTCGCCGCAAACGATGACAGGCTCGCTGCCGGCCCGCGCCCCGGCGCATGCCTGTACATTTCGACCGTTCGTCGAAACGTACAGGCTTTCTGACCACACACGGGCCGGCACCGAAGTCAGTCCACAAAAATGCGAACGTCATACTTCGTTGCGCCACCATACGTTTCTTCGGCCAGGACTCCAAACCGATCCAACTTTCACAGTCCAGCGATGGCCCTATCCCTTCCGCCTCGGTTCGAGGCGAGAGGCTGGCAACGCACGATCAGCGTCGCGATATCGACGCATCTCTCGCTCACCCTGTCGAGTCAGCGCAAATACGCGGACCCGTCGCGATCGAGCGCACGCATTTTCCATCCGAGGTCAGACTGATCCGCGTGCGCTGGACCGCTCTCTCCGTCGCGTTGGATCCTCGCTGATATGCAGATCAGGATATCAAACGCACACTGCAACGGGACGGCTTCGCGTCCGTTCCCGGTGGAATTTAGAATTTCGTCTGGAGAGCCAATCTGACAATCGTCTGTACACCGGTGCTCGACCCGCTGCCAGTCTGAAACAGTCCATTGATCCACGCGCCGGCGTTACTGTCGCCACTTGCGCGCTGATGGACGAGTTCGACGTATGCCAACGTTCTCTTCGAAAACAGGTACTGAACGGCTGCGGAAATCTGATGTGCCTTGTTGTTGGACAGGACGTCATTGCCTTTCATGAACGTGTAGTCCAACCCGACGACCCAGGGCGCTGAAACCTGCCATTGGGCGCCGGCCTTGTAGACATTGATCCCCGCATTCGACGCCGTGTTCTTCGTATTGGTATATAGCAGCATCCCGAGGACAGGTCCGAACGCGTAGTGTGCGCCGAAGCCGAAATTCCTGATCGAATCGTTTCCGTTCCCAAGATCCTGATAGCGTTCACTTGTGTACGCAGCGCCAAGCCCAAGCGGACCCTGCTCGTAGTTCAGGCCGGCACTGACCGTCGAGTTCGCGGAAAACGCGCCAGGTTTCCCGCCAAGCCCATACATCGCGCCGAAGCTAACGCCACCCAGGACCGGACTCCGATATTTGACCGAATTCGCAACACGGGTCCCGCCCGCCATTCTGTCGAAGTCGAACGACCCCGTCGGATTATTCGGAATACCAAGTTTCGAAAACGGACCTTGCCTGAAATCGTACAACCCTCCGAACAGGAACGCTCCATCAAAATTTCCCACTGTCAGGGAGTCGAACATGAACTCGTATTGATCGCCAAGTGTAATGCTTCCATAGCGATCGTTTGTGATTCCGACCAGCGCAGTACGATCGAAGATCGACCCCGATGCCGGAATCGTTTTTCCCGATCCGATATCGAACTGCGACGTCAGTTCGAAAATTGCCTTACTGCCCCCGCCGAGATCCTCCGTTCCTTTCAGCATCAGCAAGCTCGGCGAAAGAATACCACTGTCGAACATGATGCTCGATCCGCCGTGCTGATTGCTCACATACGACACCCCTGCATCGATCAGACCAGATATCGAAACACTGCTTTGTGCAGAAGAGATTGCGGGAATTGCCGCTGCCACCGCAAAAATACTTACCTTCACATTATTCATCAAGACCTCCTTCATCATCGCACTAATATGCATGCCTAACTAATTTTGATATTGATTTCAATAACATGGATCTTTCATCACACTATGTCACTTCACCTCTCCAGCGTCACGGCGCCTCCATCGAGTTCATCTTCGCCTCCGGGCCTGCCACTTGACTCCGAACCGGATCGACCACGATACGCGTTCGAGTTGGGAAAATCGACATGTTTCGCCCGGAAGCACAACGCCCCCAGATCCCTTTCGAACACCAGATCATGAAAACGATAGCGAGCACGCCCATGACTATCTGATACCAGACTCCCAGGTCTCCCAATGACTGCCGCAAGACAAAATACACCAGCGCCCCGACGATCGGTCCTTCAATCGTTCCTATCCCGCCGATCACTACGGTGAACAGCATCAGGGTGCTCCAGTCGATCGAGAATGCCGCATCCGGCGAAACGCGCAGCTTCGTGACGAAGATCAGCGCGCCCAGCATTCCACATCCGGCAGCCGAACCGATGTAGACGACCCATTTTATTTTCCCGGTCGGTACGCCAAGACTGCGCGCGGCAACCTCATTGTCCCGGACCGCAGTCAGCGCCAATCCATAACGCGAGCGAAGGACGGCATATACCATGGCACATGCGCCTATGCCGAGGATTGCTGCGACCCACAAGGTCACCGATTCTCTCCACCAGGTCGGCATCCCCCGCATCGTCGCGGCGACGGACAACCCGGAGCCGCCGCCCAATGCTTCGGTGTTTGAGACCAGCAGGCGAAACACTTCCGACACAACCCACGTTCCGACCGCGAGATGCGCCCCCTTGAGCCGGAACAGCAGCGCGGCCAGCGGGATCGCGAGTACCGCGCAGACAATGCCGGCTATCGGAATGACCAGGAACGGATTGATGCCGGCGCCCAGGCCAAGGACCACGAGACAGTAGGCGCCCAACCCAACGTAAATCTGTTGTCCTATCGAGATGATTCCGCCATAACCGGCGAGCAGATTCCACATCTGCGCAAGCGCTATCGTGTACAGTATTTGCGCCATCAGGTGCTGCCCCTGACGTCCCGACCACCACGGCATCGCAACGATTGCACACACGCCGATCAATCCTGCCACTTGCCCAATCCGACTCAGCCGGGTATGGCGTTCAACGATGAAATGTTCCACAGCGCGCCTCAGCGATCTCGAGTCCGGGGAAACAGGCCGTTCGGGCGAGCAACCAGCACCGCCAGAAATATCAAGTGCCCAGCGAGCGTCCCCCATCCGGGGTCGACTTTCATTCCGATCGATTGTGCGATGCCGAGGATCGTGCCGCCGGCTAGCGTGCCCCATATCGATCCCAAACCGCCGATGATCACGGCCTCGAAGGCGTAAAGGAGTCGTGTCTGTCCTTCGGTGGGACTGACGTTCGCGCGAACCGCGAGAAATACACCGGCCACCGCAGCGACAGCCACCGCCAGCCCCATCGCGATCCCGTAAATACGCCGATGATTCAGCCCGACCAATTGCGCGGCATCGGCATCGTCCGAAGTGGCGCGAAATGCGCGCCCGATCGGCGTATACGTAAACAACGCTTGCAGGAAAACCAACACGGCGACAGCAATCGCCATCGTCAATGTCGGTAACACGCCAACCGCCAAGTCGGCCGTCAACGGGATGCTTGCGGTCGACAGCGCGCCGACGTCGAAGCCACGGGGATCGGCCGAATATACTTCCTGCAATCCGTTCTGCAGCACGATAGACAAGCCAAAGGTGACGAGCAGCGGCGGCAGGATACCCTTGTCGAGGGCTTTCTCCAGAAGGATCCGCTGCATCGCGTAGCCGACCACGAACATCATCGCGACACACAGCACGGCGGCGGCCCACGGATTCATCCGTAGCGCGCCGGCGACGGAAAACGCCAAGAACGCGCCCAGAATGGCGAGGTCCCCATGCGCGATATTGACAATCCGCATGATGCCGAACGAGAGCGACAAACCTGTCGCGAACAGCGCATACAACCCACCCAACAACAAGCCATTTAGAAATGCGTTGATCCAGTCAGACATGGCACTAAACACCGAAGTAAGCAAGTGAGATTTGGTCGCGCGTGAGCTGGGCCGGCGCCCCGCTCAATGTCACGCGCCCCTCCTGAAAGCAGACCAGCCGGTCAACAAGCCTGATCGCGTGGTCGATATCCTGCTCGACCACCACGATCGCTGTGCCCTCTTCGCGAATGGCCGGCAATACGGCATAGATATCCCGGATTGCGGCCGGCGAAAGACCCAGCGAAATTTCGTCGCAAAGCAATACGCTCGGATTCGCCATCAACGCTCGGCCGATTGAAACCATCTGCTGCTGACCGCCCGAAAGCATCGTTGCCGGCACCTGGCGCTTTTCCTCCAGGATCGGGAAGAGCGCATAGAGCCTTTTTAGCGACCAGTGCCCTTCCCGCCCGGAAGACGCTCCGACGCGAAGATTCTCTTCGATGCTGAGGCTGGGAAAGAGACGGCGTCCTTCCGGAACCATCGACAGCCCACGGGCGACCATCCTGTACGCGGGCTCGCCGGTAACGTCCTCTCCATTCATGCAAATGTTGCCGGATGAGGGCTTCATCAGGCCAGAAACCGTTGACAGAAAGGTGGACTTACCCGCGCCGTTCGAGCCGACGAGCGCGACAATCTCGCCATGACTCAATTCGAAATCGATGCCGAAGAGCGCTTGAAAGTCGCCGTAGCGGGTATCGACTCCGCTGACCTCAAGAATCCTGCTCACGCCCACCTCCTAAATAGATCTCCTTGACTACTTCGCTGGACATCACGTCCCGAGGCGATCCCTCCAGGATGACGGCCCCCAGATTCAATACGGCAATACGATCGACCACGGCCAGCAACGCATGCATGATGTGCTCGATCCAGATGATCGAAATACCTGTCGTGCGGAGCGTGTGAATCATCTCGATCAGTTCGCCGATCTCCTGCTCGGTCAGGCCACCAGCAATCTCGTCCAGCAGAAGCAACGCCGGATCGGTCGCCAATGCTCTCGCGAGTTCGAGTCGCTTTCTGTCCAGCAGCGGCAACGTGCCGGCCAGTCTGTTCGCTTTGCTCAACAATCCAGTCTTCTCGAGAACTCGAACGGAACAGTCCACGGCGGACGTCGTATCGCGCTCCCCGCCGAAGGTCGCGCCCACGAGCACGTTTTCGAAGACTGTCATTTCGAAAAACGGCCGGGGAACCTGATACGAGCGCGCGATACCGGCACGGCAACGAATATGAGGCGGCAATGAAGAAATTTCCTTGCCATCAAAGGTGATCGCGCCGTTGTCCGCCTCGACGATCCCCGTGATGAGATTGAACATGCTGGTCTTGCCAGCGCCGTTAGGCCCGATTACGCCGAGTGCCTCCCCCCTTTTCACGGATAAATTCAATTCGTCGGCAACGCGTATCGACCCAAATGACTTCGATACGCCAAGTAAAGACATTATTTCCATGATACGTCGCTGTACCCGAAGGAAAATTCAAACGTTCAGCCGCGTCCAATCATGCAGGAATAGGTTCGAGCCGATCGTGGATCGGAATCATTGGTGCCTGGCTGTTGTCGACCAGAGTCAATTCGAATCCTTTTTTACGCTTCTTCCATTGCCCGCCCGCGAGCGGTGTCTTCGCGATATTCTGGATCGGGCCTGCACGGAAGTTGACTTGCCCCACAATGGTCGACAGATTCGTCTCGCGTATCGCATTGCGAATCGCTTCCGGCGTAAGGTCGGCCGATCGGCGCAGCGCGTCGATGGCAACTTCGAACAGTGCGTGCTTGAAGCCCAGCGGCATACACCACGAGTGCCCCGTCTTCTGGCTATACGACTGAGCGAGCTGCTGGCAGTTGACGCCCGTCAAGCTCGATCTGAACGGATGGTCAGGAGACCACCAGACCTCGACCGACAGGCCCGCGGCCCGCTCGCCGAACGACTGGATGACAGCTGGAAACTCGCATGCCTTCGCGACGGTCACCACCTTCGGGCGATAGCCCTGCTGCCCCGCTTGCGACCAGAAATTCGCGAAATCCGGCGGCGGAATGACGCCGGTGACGATCGCCGCATCGCGCCGCTTGAAATCAGCAATGTATGCGGAAAAATTGTCGGACGGCAAATGGAAACGTCCCTTGTCCACCAGTGTGAAACCCTTGCGAGCCAGGATCGGCGGAAACCCTTTTTGCGCGTCCCCCCATATGTTGCCGTCCGAATCGTTGGGCCAGAGGGCACCGACGACCTTGCTGGTTGGAATCTGTGCCCACATGCTCGTGAAGGTTCCGACGATGTCTTCCAGTCCCCAGAAAAAGTGGTATGTCCAGTCAAATCCTTTTTTCGGACTGCCACCGCGACCGAAGAAATGAGCTTGCCATGGCGTGTCCGTTGTAATGCAAGGCACGCCGTTCAGCTCGCACTGGTCGGCAACGGGATTGGTGGTCGCCGGTGTCGACGCCGCCACGACCAGATCCACCTTGTCGTTCAGAATCAGCTCATTGGTAACATCAGCCGCCCTGCTCGAATTTGACTGAGAATCCTTGTAGATGATCTCGACCGGATATGTTCTCCCCGCAACCTTGATGCCTGCCCGCAATGCCTGACGAATCTGTTCGATCGTGAAATCGTCTGGTTCGGAAAATGCTGCCAATGGACCGGTCTGTGGGCTGACAAAACCGATTCTGATCTGCCGCGCCAGCGCGGACCATGCGCGGACCGGAAGCGTCGCCAGCGCCGCGCCACCGGCGGCGGCACGAATCATTGCACGACGACGGGCGTCGACGGATTGATCATTGAAGAAATCCACAACTGTCTCCTATTGCATCATGATGTTGACCACTTCAGCGGCTCTTAATTAATATTAATATTTATTCATCACCCGCCCAACGCATTGATACTTCAACGCATCCCGACGAACCCGGAATTTTTTGAATCGGCATCGCCCATGTGCGTTGTGATTGACAAAGATTGTCGGAGTGCAGATCAGCCGGCGTGCATCGTCAAATGTCTTGTTTAGGCTCCGAATTCATGTCGGCACGACAACATGTTGTCGTGCACCGAGCCGGATCTGCGTCGGGTGCAGCAAGAATATGCGTGCTCCGATGCGCCAGTCCAATGCCGTTTGACAATCAGTTGATACGCATGAGTTATCGACGACACACAGCGCCCTGAGGACGTGGCCGGGCTGGCTCGTGAACACTGCTGCGGCCAATGCCACGCTGGCTCGCATTAGCAGGATGTTTAAAAATAGGGTTAGCGGAGAACCGCTGCCTCGGAGGCAAGCCTACTGACTTCCATCGCCGTCCATAACGGATCCATGAAATATAAAAACAATTTGATAAACGAAATCAACGCACATAATGTCCCGCAGCCTGTGCGCGGATTCGCTCGGCCATGTGTCGACCCAGGCCACGACCGGATATGCGAAGACGGATCTGCCGCAGCGACACATATTCGTCGACCGTACGTTCTATACAAATTAGAGGCGTGGCCGCTTCGAAAAATCTCTCAAAGCAAGACTTTTATCTCAATTATCAACGCATATCGGATCACTCCATGCCTTTCCATCGCGTCAATTCACCGGACAATTCACAATCCGAAGCGCGCTGCCCGGTCGGAGAAGTGCAATGACCCAGCGATTTCCTGCTCACACCATAATGGCCGAAATGACGATGAGCACAAAGATGGACGGCCAAGCGCAAGAGTGTGCTGGCACATGGAGAACGCGCTGTGAGCGAACCCGCAGGACGTGAAGGAGCAGTACGAGCGCAGGTCGACAGATATGTGCCGCGTCTGGGCTGGCCGTGACGGTTGGGCGACGCTGGCATTGGTGATCGACTCCACACGCGGGAATTGCCAGGCTGGCACCTGTCTCGCAGCGGTAAGGCCAGCACGGCTTCGAGCGCATTGGAGCATGCTCTGATCGCCCGGTTCGGCACGCTTGGACGGGTGCCGAATCCGTTCCCGCTGAGAAGTGACAACGGGCTTGTCTTCATGAGCCGAGACTAAACGGCGTTGGTGCGCAGCTATGGCCTGCGCCAGGAGTTCATCACGCCGCATTGCCCGGAACGGAATGGTTGAGCGCGTGATTCGCATGCTAAAGGAGCAATGCGCGCATCATCACCGCTATGAGACGCTGCAGCACGCCAGCCGCGTCGCCGACTGAGTCCAGGTCTACAACCATCGACGGCCCCACCAGGCGCTGAAGATGAAAACGCCGCCTGGAGCATTCGCTTTAGCCGCTTAACCTGTGCAGGTTTCGCTGGGTCTCTGCAGCTGAACGATAAGCAAAATTCAGCCTCATGCACACATGACGCCGGCCGAGTCAGCGGGGCGAGTTTTCGATTCAATGCGTCACTTACTTGGCAGATGGAAGCCGGCCGATCAACTCGTCCAAATCAAGTTCCTGCTGATATGTTTCGAAGCCGCTTTGGATTGCAAGCTTTACACGAGCCTGCGTGATAGGGTTCGCGACACAAAGATCGGCTTCGTAAGCTTCAACCAGGAGCCCCTCGGAGAGTTGCTCATACGCCCCCCGGTCAACCGCGCGTTTGATGTGACCGAGCGTATGAATCGGAAAACCCGCGATCCTATAAGCCAGTTCGTCGACGACCTGCGTGAGCTCATCACTTGGGAGTGCTCGATTGATATAGCCGTACCGTTCCGCCATTTCCGCCGAGACATCCTGACAGCCGAGTAATATTTCAAGTGCACGGCTGCGCCCCATCAGTCGCGGAAGTCGTTGGGTTGATCCACCTCCCGGTACAAGCCCTATCCCAGCCTCAGGGTGACCGAAAATAGCTTTATCTCGTTCTGCAAAACACATGTCGCACGCCAATGCGATCTCGCTACCACCCCCACGGGCGCGACCCTCGACCCTGGCAATGGTTACTTTTTGCATATTGCGAAATCGTTCACCAATAGACTGTGTCATGCGGAAGCTGCGTGTCGACGAGACATTAGTCGACGCGGCGGCGACGCGTGCGAGACCAGAATGTGCAATAAAAAATTCCGGCAGTGCACTCTGAACGACAATTACCCTGACCGCATTGTCAGCCTCCAACTCTCGGCCGAGTCGATCAAATTCCTCAGAAAAAATCTCATCAAGAAGATTAAAAGGAGGATAGTTCATGACAACGAAAGCGACACCGCGATCAAACTTGAACTGGAAGCATTTATAGTCATCATATTTCATGGTCATTCTCCATCTATTTTAGTTTAATAAAAATTAAACATTTCCAATAATGATCACTTCATCACAGGACAATTTCCGATATCGATTTCTGTCGTGAGTACCATCTTAGCGTCATCTCTCTGAAAGTACCTGTACGGCATCGCGAGTGTGCGTATCTAATTAGGCGGCATGGCGCATGGCAGGCGTAGTCGGTCCACAACGACATCGTCAAGGACGCGGCCGTGAATCGCTTAGTTGCAGGGCGCGCCATCTTAGTCGCACACGCGATTCGCTCAACGTCAGCCACGCTGCCATCCGGCGGTAACCGAGGCGCGGCACGTTCTGAGTGGCCGCAATCAGTTGCTTTCCAAGGCTTCGATCATTCAACTGACGCTTGAGCTTATAGGTTGCTACCCGGCGGCTCAGCCCCAAATAGCGACATGCGTTGCGTCGCGGAGGCCCCGCCGAGTCGTGGCTTCCGGCGCCTCGCACCGGCTCGTCGGGGTACTCATTTTTTCGGCTGAGTTCCCTCAAACCGTCGATCATCAGCATTTTCCCAGCGATCAGGCGCTCATGGCGCTTACATAGACCTGCACCTGCTCGCGCACGCTCTCGGCCTCGCGCAAGGTCCGGATCATCTGCTCGTCGGTAAATCGCTTCTTCAGCGAGTTTGGCCTGCCTTTAGGATAAGAGAGAACTCACTTGCCAAATGGCTCCAGGAAATGTCTCAAGTCATATCGTGTCCGCGCACTTGTGGGTAATCGCCGTTCGGAGGACCGGTAGACCGCTTAATCGGCAGGCGGCAGCTTCGCGGACAGCTCAGGAAAGCGCAGTTCGCCTTCGTAGGTTTCGGCGCCGGCGTGGAGTATCGCCTTCACGCGCGCCTGTATCGCTTCGTTGGCTACGCAAAGATCCGCCTCATGTGCTTCCACCAACAACCCTTCGGAGAAGGAGACGTCCGACCCCATATCCACGGCCGTTTTCAGGTGGGCGATGGTGGTAGGGGGAAAGGTCGCAATGCGTCGTGCAAGCTTGTCCACGAATGGCCCCAACTCCCCAGCTGGCAGCGCACGGTTGATACTAAGATTTCCGAAAGAAATGTCACATAGCCGCGTATTGGCATTCGGGTTGGCGAAAGAAGGATTTCACCAGCGCGGGCAACTTTTGGATTCGGCGCAAAGCGCCGATGGCCAGCCGTTTCATCT